>CAYGLT010000011.1:0-9522 GCA_964350875.1 uncultured Phycisphaeraceae bacterium
CCCTCGCGCAGGGCGTGGAGCGTGGTCTTCTCGAGCGTCGTCGGGATCAGCGCGACCTCGACATGCGCCGCCGTGAGCGCGGCGATCGTCAGCGACACACCATCAATACAGATCGACCCCTTGGGCGCCGTGAACTCCATGAGTTCGGCCGGCGGCTCGATGCGCACGCGCCAGTCCTCGGGGTTGTTCTGGACGCGCGTGACGGTCGCGACGCCGTCGACATGGCCCTGGACGATGTGCCCGCCCAGCAGGTCGTTCGGGCGGCAGGCGCGTTCGAGGTTCACGCCGTTGCCGACGATGAGATCGCCGAGTTTTGTCTTGTCGAGAGTCTCCGCGACGACATCGAAGCGCAGCGGCTCGCCGGGCTTCATGGGCTCGGCGATCGTGAGGCACACGCCGCTGACGCTGATGGATTCGCCGAGTTCGGGCGTGTGGTCCCAGCGGTTGGCGTCGACGACGAGGCGCACGCCGAAGGGGCGCTGCTCGATCGCCGCGATGCGGCCGACGGCCTGAACGAGTCCGGTGAACATGGGAGTGTACTCAGTGCCTGAAGTGGCGCACGGCGGTGGTCATGCAGGTCACGCCGCGCTCGGCGCAGAGCGCGAAGGTCTCGTCGTCGCGCTTGCTCCCGCCCGGGTGAACGAGCATGGTCACGCCCGCGTTGATCAGGATCTCGGGGCCGTCCTTGAAGGGGAAGAACGCATCGGAGCACGCGATGGCGCCCTGCGCGAGGTCGCCCGCTTTCTCGACGGCGACGCGGCACGAGGTCATGCGGTCCATCTGCCCGGCCCCGGCGCCGAACAGCCGCGCAAAGCGCGGGCGATCGACCTCGGCGCCGCCGATCGCGACGGCGTTGCTCGCGAGGTGCTTGCAGATCGTCCACACGACGGCGGCCTGCGCGAGGCGATCGGCGCTGGGTTCGGGGCCCGCCGCGTGCGTCCACTGCTCGGGCGACGCCATGCGGATGTCGCGGTCCTGCACGAGCATGCCGCCCGGGATCGACTTGTAATCGACCTTTCTCGCCGCGCTGCCGCTGCGCTCGCCCGTCGCGAGCAGGCGCACATTCGCCCACTTCTCGCGGAGCAACGAGAGCGCGCGGTCGTCGAACTCCGCGGCGACGATCACCTCGAGGAAGACCGCCTCGTTCACGAGGAATTCCGCGGCCTTCTCGTCCATCGCGCGGTTGAGCGCGAGGATGCCGCCGTACGCGGCGACGGGGTCGCCCTTGAGCGCGAGTTCGACGGCGTCGGCGGGCGTGTTGGCCGCGCCGGCGCCGCACGGGTTCTTGTGCTTGATGATCGCGGCGCCCACGCGCGTGTCGTCGAGGCGTCGCAGGTCTTTCACGAGTTCGAGCGCGGCGGACGCGTCCGCGATGTTGTTGTACGAGAGCGCCTTGCCGTGGAGTTGCCGCGCGTTGACCACGGTCGGGCCGGTGCTGCTCGGGTCGCGGTAGAGCGCGGCGTCCTGGTGAGGGTTCTCGCCGTAGCGCAGGTTCTCGACCTTGGTGTAGGCCATGCGCAGCGCGTCGGGGAAACCGCCCGGCGCGCGGCGGCCGAGGAACGCGGCGATGGCGGCGTCGTACTCCGCCGTGCGCGCGAACACGGCCGCGGCCAGTTCGGCGCGGAGGTTCAGCGGAGTCGCGCCGTCGTGCGCATCGAGGGCGTTGATCACACGGTCGTAGTGCCGGGGGTTGGGCACGACGGTGACATACTGGAAGTTCTTCGCGGCGGAGCGGAGCATGCTCGGCCCGCCGATGTCGATGTTCTCGATGGCCTCGCTCTGGCTCTTGCTCGGGTCGGAGGCGACGCGCTCGAAGGGGTAGAGGTTCACGCACACGAGGTCGATGGGCGCGATGCCGTGCTTCGTCATCGCCTCGGCGTGGGCGGGGTCATCGCGGACGGCGAGCAGCCCGCCGTGGACCTTGGGGTGCAGGGTCTTGACGCGGCCGTCCATGATCTCGGGGAAGCCCGTGACCTTGTCGATGGGGATCACATCGACGCCCGCCTCGGCGAGGGCCTTGGCGGTGCCCCCCGTGGAGATGATCTCGACCCCCCGGGCCGCGAGGGCCTTCACGAAGGGGATGAGGTCGGTCTTGTCGGAGACCGAGATGAGCGCGCGGCGGATGGGGACGAGGTCTGGCATGGGGGAAGATAGGCCCGGAACCGTTCACCGCCAGAAAACGCCCCGCACAACCGCGAGGAAGTCGGGGATTCCCCGGCCTCAGTCGGCCTCGACCAGGCCGTCGGCGAGGCGGACCACCCGGTCGGCGCGTTCGGCGACGCGCTCGTCGTGGGTGACCATCACGATCGCCTGATTCAGCGTGTCGCGCAGGCCCACGATGGCTTCGAGGATCGACTCGCCCGTGGCGCGGTCGAGGTTGCCCGTGGGTTCGTCGGCGAGGAGCGCAGCGGGCTCGTTGATCAGCGCCCGGGCGATGGCGACGCGCTGGCGTTCACCTCCCGAGAGTTCGACGGGCCGGTGGCGCAGGCGATTGCCCAGCCCGAACGCATCGAGCAAGTCCGCGGCGCGGGTTCGCGCGGCGGGGATGTCCGCCTTGGCGGCCATCGCGGCGATGACCACATTGTCGATGACCGTCAGTTCGGGGAGCAGGTGATAGAACTGAAAGACGAAGCCGACCTGCCGCGCACGGAAGCGGTCGAGTTCGCGCCGGCTCATGGTCGAGAGCGGCGTGTTCTTGTAGAGGATGTCGCCCTTGCGCTTGTCGGGACGGTCGAGCCCGCCCAGCAGGTGGAGGAGCGTGCTCTTGCCCGAGCCCGACGCGCCGAGGACGGCGACCCACTCGCCCGGCTTGATGTCGATGCTGGCGCCGCGCAACACGGGCACATCGACGCGGCCGAGGCGATAGGTCTTGTGGACATCGCGCGCGGCGAGGAGCGTGTCGGTCGCGGTGAGGGTGGCGGCGCTGCTCATTCGAACCTCAGCGAGCGCACGGGGTCCATGTTGGCGGCCTTGAGCGCGGGAACGAGCGCGCCCAGCACGCTCGCGAGCACTCCCGACACGAGCACGATGACGACCTTCGTCGCGTCGAGTTCGCTGGGGATCTTGGGGAAGTGGTAGATCGCGGGGTCCCAGACATAGATGCCGAACGCCTTGCCCAGCCACTCGTGGATCGGGTTGATGTTGAGCACGATCAGCGCGGCCAGCCCGCCGCCCAGGATCGCGCCGATCACGCCGATCGCGGCGCCGTAGAGCAGGAACAGCCCGGCCACGCCCCGGCGCGTCGCGCCCACGGCGCGGAGCACGCCGATGTCCTTGGTCTTCTCGCTCACGATCGACCAGAAGATCGCGAACACGAGGAACACCGCCGTCAGCGAGATGAACGCGAAGAGCGTGAGGACGAGAGAGATCTCCTTCTTCACCGCGGCGATGAACGACGCGATGCCCGGGCGCTCGTCCCAGGTCTTGATGCTCGGGAACGGCGGGACCTGCCCCTGCCTGCGCTCGGCGAATGCGCCGTAGATGTCCTGCGCGGCCCGCTTCGCTTCCTGCGCATCGACGCCCTCGGCGGCCTTGATCATCACGCTCGACACGCGCGGCGGATCATCGCCGACGATCTCCGGCTCGCTGACCACGGCCCACGGCTCGTCGGCGGGCGGCTCCACGCGCGCCGCCTTGCCCATGCGCAGCATTTCCTGGAGCGCGTCGAGACGGACGAGCACTGTGTTGGCGTCGATGTCGTGCAGCCCGCTCTGGAACTGGTTGACGACGGGGAACGCGCGGGCCTGCACATCGATCGCGGCGCCGCGCTGGGAGATGGGAAGCACGCTGATGGTCACGCTGTCGGAGCCGATGTAGAGCCAGCGCGTGGGCTCGTAGAACTGGCCCTCGGTGTTCCAGTGCACGAGATCGGCGACGAACATGCCGAGCACGACGGCGGGGACGGGCTTGCCCGTGTCGAGGCTCGTCGTCGTGAGCGTCTTGGCTTCCTCGTACAACTCCGGGTTGACATGGAGGCGCGGGTCGTCCTCGGGAGAGAATCGCACGACGCCGTCCTCGTCGACGGGTCGCGGCGCGCCTTCGAGGGGCTTCCAGTAGATGGTGGAGTCGTAGCCGGTGACGGCGTCGTAGGACTCGGGCTCGACGCCGATCACGCGGATGAGGTGCGTGAGGTTGTCGCGAGGGGTCGCGAGCAGCGCGGGCGATTCGAGGATCGGCGTGGCCGCGGCGATGCGCGGGTCGGTCTCGAGGTCTTCGATGAGTTCTTCGTAGTAGGCGAAGCCGCTGACGGGGCCGGCGATGGAGACATCCCCAAAGAGCGTGCCTCCGGAGCGCAGGAGCATCGAGAGGAACCCGCCCATGACGCTCCAGACGATGAGGACCATCGCCGTGCACAGACAGACGGCGAGCACCGCGAGGAGCGGCATCACCTTGCTGGTCAGGTAGCGTCGTGTGAGGAGTGACTGGTACATCCGGCGCGGATCGTAGCGGACGGGAGGCGGCGGGGAGCGGGTTACTGCGTCGCTTCGGACGAGACGCCCAGGCGGATGTTCGATATCCCGGCGCGGGACGCGGCGTCGTGGACGAGCACGACATCCTGGTACGGGACATCGCGCGCGGGCGCGACGACCACGATCACCGACGAGTCGAACCCGGCCCTCACGAGGTCGTCGAGACGCTGGGAGACCTCGGCGATCGAGACATTCACGAGCCCGAGCCCGTTCACGACGGTGCGCCCGGCGGCGCCGACGGTCAATCGAAGGAACGCGCGCGAAGCCGGCGCGCCCTGGGTGGGTTCGGGCGGGTTGGGGTTATTCAGCGATGACGACGGCGAACTGGTGTTCGTGGTCTCGGGGGGCGGCGTGCCCGTGCCGAGGAACTGCTCGGCGGCGGCGAGGCCCATGGCGCCCATGAAGAAGATGAGGATGACGAGCACGACATCGACCATCGGGGTCATGTTGAGCCCGATGGCGCCGCGCCTGCGATACCGGCGGCTGCGCCTGGCGCTCATTGCGCGGACTCCGTGACCAGGCGCAGGCGCGCGACGCCCGCGAGCGAAACGGCGCGCACGGCGGGCTCGACGGCGCCGTAGGTCAGTTCGCGCGACGCGCGGAGTTGCACGACGATCTCGGGGTCCTTCGCGCGCATGCGTTCGACGACGCGGCGGATGCCCGCCTCGTCGATGTCCTGGCTCTGCACGCGGTAGACGGCGCGCCCGGAGCCGTCGGGACTGGCGACGGCGTTGATAGTCAGCACCTCGGCGCCCGCGGTCGGTTCACCGGCGACGCTGAGCGGGAGCGGGACCGCCTCGTAGTCGTCGTTGAGGAACGATCCGACCATGAGATAGAAGATGATCAGCACCATGACGATGTCGATGAGGGGCACGACATTGACATGGGCCGTGTCGCTGTGGCCGTGATGACGCAGGCGGCGTCTGGGCACGGGTCAGTTGTTCCCCGCCGCGTTGGGCGCGGCCTGCGGGCGCGGCGCCTGCGGGGGCTGCTGGGCCTGGGGCTGGTTCATCGCGCCGGGCGATTGCATGGCGATCGCGGAGATCTGGTCCATGACATCGGTGCTGAGCATCGTGCCCTTGGCGCAGATGCGGTCGAGTTTCTCGCGGAACAGCCCGTACGCGAGCAGCGCGGGGATCGCGAGCATCAGCCCGAGGAAGGTGTGGAAGAGCGCCTTGGAGATGCCGGTCGAGAGTTGGGCGGCGGCGGCCTGCCCGCCCGTCTCGCCGATGGCGGTGAACGCGATGATCATGCCCCAGACGGTGCCGACCAGCCCGAGGAGCGGGCCGAGGTTGCCGATCACGCCGAGCAGTTCGACCTCCTTGAAGCGGCGCGCCGTCTCGTTGTCGGCGGCCATCTCGGTCGACTCATGGATGCCCAGCGGGTTGGTGCGCAGTTTCGGGAGACTCTCGCGGAGCACGCGGCTCATGAACGAGTCGTCCTCGTTCACGAACTGCTGGAGGTCGCCCCAGCGGCGCTCGGCGACGGCGCGCTGGATGATCTCGGTCGCGTCGTCGGGCAGCACGGCGCTGGCGCGGAGGGTGATGAGCGAGCGGACGATGATCGCCAGCGCCACGATCGAGCCGAGCACGATGAGGATCGTGAACAGGTCGAACGACTGGGAGAAGAGCGACCAGATGCTGGTCCCTCCCTGCGCGTCGGCGGGCGCGTCCTGCGCGAGCGTGAGAGCGATGGTCACCGGCGAATGCAAAGGGGCGGCTCCGATCCGGAATGGGGCCCGAGCGTGCGGGCGGGAGTGGGCGGCGGCGTCAGCGAACCGGGAGAGGGTACCGCCGCGATACGCAAGAGGTGCGGCGAGGGGTGCGTCCGTGTGACTATCGGCGTTCGCCCGTGACGGGGTTGTGCCAGATGCGGCCGTCGCGTGCGAGGAGTTCGTCGCTGGCCTGGGGCCCCCACGAGCCGGGCTCGTAGGTCTCGATGCTGTCGCGGAGCGCCTCGCTCTCGAGGAGCGGCTGGCAGACCTCCCAGGCGCCCTCGACCTCTTCGCGGTGCTTGAAGAGGAAGCGGTCGCCGCGCATCGCGTCGAGGATCAGCGGGCCGTACGCCTCGACGGGCTTGGCGCCGAAGGCCTGCGAGTAGTCCATGTCCATCTTGGCGCTCTCAATGCGGGACCGCGCACCGGGGACCTTGGTCTCGAAGCGCAGAGAGATGCCCTCGTCGGGAGCGATGTTGATGATGATGCGGTTCGGGGGCCTGCTCCCGCCCTTGGCGAAGGGCTCGTCGGCCTTGAAAAGCCAGTCGGGCGGCTGCTTGAACTGCACGACGATCTCGGTGAGTTTGCGCGCCATGCGCTTCCCGGAGCGGAGGTAGAACGGCACGCCAGCCCAGCGCCAGTTGTCGATGTGGCACTTCATCGCGCAGAAGGTGTCGGTGTGGCGCGCGGGATCGACGCCCTGCTCGTCGATGTACGCGGGATCGTCGCCGTGCGCCCCGTAACGCCCGAAGGCGGCGTACTGCTGCGCCTCGTCGGGGCGGATGCGCCGCGCGGATTCGAGCACCTTGATGCGTTCGCGGGCCAGCGCGTCGGCGTGGGCGGCGCTGGGCGCCTCCATCGCGACGAGCGTCATCACCTGCACGAGGTGGCTCTGGAGCATGTCGCGCAGCGCGCCGGACTCGTCGTAGTACGCGGCCCGGTCCTCCACGCCGATCGACTCGGCGGCGGTGATCTGCACATGGTCCACGCAATCGCGGTTCCAGATCGGCTCGAAGATCCGGTTCGCGAAGCGGAACACCAGCACATTGCGCACGAGTTCCTTGCCCATGTAGTGGTCGATGCGGTAGATCGCGTCCTCGTCGAACGCGCGGCCCAGCGCGCGGTTCAGCGAGCGCGCCGATTCGAGGTCGTACCCGAAGGGCTTCTCGACGATGATCCGCCGCCACGGCGCGGCCGTCCGGTCCACGGCGCACCACCGCTTGCTCTCGTTCAGAAGGCCCTCCTCCGACAGGTGGGAGACGATCGGCTTGTAGAGCGAGGGCGCAACCGACAGGTAAAACAGGACATTGGGCTGGGCGGACGCGGCGTTCACGCCCCCCCGGATGTCGTGCTCCAGGGCGATCTGCTCGACCCGTTCTTCGAGGGCGCGGAAGTCCTCGACCTTGGCGGCATCGAGGGGCTGGTAGTGGAGCCGCCTCATGAACCGCTCCCACTTGGCCTCCTCGAAGACCGAAGCGTGCTCCTTCGCGCCCTTCAGGAGGCGTTCGCGGAACTCCGCGTCGCTGAAGGGGGTGCGCGAGCAGCCTACGACGGCGAAGGACTCGGGCAGCGAGCCGTCGGAGAACATGTCGAACAGCGACGGGATGAGTTTGCGTTCGGTGAGGTCGCCCGAGGCGCCGAAGATCACCAGCACACAGGGCTCGGGATGGGCCGCGACAGGTTGATGGGGCATCGGGCGCATCGTGGGCGATCGGAGGGCGGCGGTCAAACCGCGACTGTCTCAAATCAGTGTGCCTTCACACATGTTCGTGTGTTCTGTGTTTGATCGGTTTTACGCCGGGCCGGCCGCCGGTAGGTTCCGCCGCATGGGCACGACATCCAAGCGCGGGGGCGTTCCGGTTCGTTCACAACCTCATCGCGGGCGGGGCGGCTTCACCATCGTCGAGGCGCTCGTCGTCATCGCGGTGATCTCGCTCCTCATGGGCGTGCTGCTGCCGATCATCGGCGCAGCGCGGGGCGCGGCGCGCACGGCCAAGTGCCTCACCCAGCAGAAGACGCTCCATAACGAAACATTCGCGTGGGCGGTGAGCAACAAGGACGAACTCCCCGGGCTCAACACCACCGGGAAACGGTTCCTGAGTCACTCGACCATGGCCGCGCTCTGCGGCGACACCTCCCCCACCACCCCCACCAGCGTGTTCGACTGGATCAGCCCGATCCTCGGCCAATCGATGGGCTTCAGCGCGAACCGCGCGCAGCGCACGGCGGAGATCTTCGAGAAACTCGGCTGTCCCGAGGCGGGCATGATGAACACCGCGCTGTGGGGGCCGGCGCATGTGCCCGACTACGCCGACTTTGACGCGATCCAAAGCACGACGGGCTTCCGCCAGATCAGTTACCTCTCGCCCGCGTCGTTCCACCTGCTGGGCAAGCGCGAATCGGGGGGCAGCCCGTGGTCGTCGTCGAGCGGCGGGTGGCATTACCCGTACCGAGGGCCGGTGACGACGCCCCCCGGGTACACGCCGCGCGCCAGCAGGATCGGATCGCCCGCGCTGAAGATCTGGGTGGCGGACGGCACGCGGTATGTCGCGTCGCCCGATGTGCTGGATTTCGATGTGAACCCCCGCCCGTTCTTCTTCGGGTCGTTCACGAGCAGCGGGCCGATCTATGTGGGCTCGACGGAGTACGGGCAGGACCCGAGCCAGGTGGAGTTTCCGGGCGGGCAGACGGCCGAGCGCGTCCTGCCGCGCAGCGTCTACCCACACAACGCGCGGCTGAGTTTCCGGCACTCGGGCAAGATCCACGCGGCGTACTTCGACGGACATATCGGCTCGATGGACGAAGTGCAGGCGAGGACCGACGCGACGCCGTGGTACCCGAAAGGGAGCATCTACACCGGTATCCGCGGCACGGCGGACTCGCAGGCGTTCCACGCGGAGGGGGAAGTGCTCAACTGAGCGTGCGTCCTGCGCAAGGTCAATCGCAGGGCGCGCCGAAGTTGGAGAGCACGGTGTTGAGGTCGCTGAAGTTGACAATATTGTCGCCGTTGAGATCGCCCGCGCAGGGTTCCGGGGCGGCGGGGAGCTGGTAGGAATAGAAGACGCGGGCGCTGCCCGAATCGCTGACCTGGTTGTCGGCGTGGGTTGCCCCGACGAACAGGTCGTCGTAGCCGTCGCCGTTGACATCCCCGGCGCCGCTGACGGACACGCCGAACTGGTCGCCGTTCGAATCGCCGTTGAAGGTGTACAAAATCGCGCCGTCGGCGCCGGAGAAGACTCGGGCGCTGCCCGAGTTCGAGCCGTTGTTGTCGTCGTCCCTGGCGCCGACGATGAGATCGTCGAACCCGTCGCCGTTGACATCGCCCGCGCCGCTCACGGA
>CAYGLT010000011.1:9622-49592 GCA_964350875.1 uncultured Phycisphaeraceae bacterium
CGACGATGAGATCGTCGAACCCGTCGCCGTTGACATCGCCCGCGCCGCTCACGGAGACGCCGAAGAAGTCGCTGGCGGAATCGCCATTGAAGGTGTAGAGGATCGAGCCGTCGTCACCGGAGAACACGCGAGCGCTGCCGGACCCGACGCCATTGTTGTCGTCGTTCAAGGCGCCGACGATCACATCGTCGAAGCCGTCGTTGTTGACATCGCCCGCGCCGCTCACCGTCTCGCCGAGGTTGTCTCGGGGGGAATCGCCGTTGAAGGTGTAGAGGACGGCGCCGGTGGCCCCGGAGAAGACGCGGGCGCTGCCGGATTGGCTGCCGTTGTTGTCGTCGCGGCCGGCGCCGACGATGAGGTCGTCGAACCCGTCGCCGTTGACATCGCCCGCGCCGCTCACGGACTCGCCGAAGGTGTCGCCCGCGGAATCGCCGTTGAAGGTGTACAGGATCGAACCGTCCAGTCCGGAGAAGACGCGGGCGCTGCCAGAGCCGGAGCCGTTGTTGTCGTCACCGCGGGCGCCGACGATGAGGTCGTCGAAGCCGTCGTTGTTGACATCGCCCGCGCCGCTCACGCTGACGCCGAAGAAATCGCTGGAGGAATCCCCGTTGAAGCTGTGCAGGATCGAGCCGTCGGCGCCGGAGAAGACCTCGGCGCTGCCCGATCCGGGACCGTGGTTGTCGTCTCCTTCGGCGCCGACGATGAGGTCGTCGAAGCCGTCGTTGTTGACATCGCCCGCGCCGCTCACGCTGATGCCGAAGAGGTCGCTGGCGGAATCCCCGTAGAAGGTGTAGAGGATCGCGCCGTCGGCGCCGGAGAAAA
Source organism: uncultured Phycisphaeraceae bacterium (assembly GCA_964350875.1). Taxonomy (GTDB): domain Bacteria; phylum Planctomycetota; class Phycisphaerae; order Phycisphaerales; family UBA1924; genus JAHBXC01. The sequence goes on from CAYGLT010000011.1 coordinate 10,445, forward strand.
CCCGCGCGATCCCTTCGCCGCTGTTGGCGAAGCGGGCGCCGACGATGAGGTCGTCGAAGCCGTCGTTGTTGACATCGCCCGCGCCGCTCACGGATCCGCCGAGCCACTCGTCCGCCGCATCGCCGTAGAAGGGGTAGTTGGGAAGGTGATCGACCTGCCCGCTCGCGCCGGCGATGGAGACACAGGTTGCGCTGAAGTTGCTGAGGACCAGGTTCAGGTCCGTGAAGTTGACGGAGTCGTCACCGTCGGCGTCGCCGGGGCACGGCGTAGGCGCGGCGGGGAGTTGGTATGAAAGGAAGACGCGGGCGCTGCCCGAACTCGTGCCGTTGTTGTCATCTTTGAAGGCGCCGACGATGAGGTCGTCGAACCCGTCGCCGTTGACATCGCCCGCGCCGCTCACGCTAATGCCGAAGGAGTCTGCCGCGGAATCGCCGTTGAAGGTGTAGAGGACGGAGCCGGTGGCGCCCGAGAAAACGCGGGCGCTGCCCGAATCGACGAGGTTGTTGTCATCTCTGAAGTCGCCGACGATGAGGTCGTCGAAGCCGTCGCCGTTGACATCGCCCGCGCCGCTGACCGAGTAACCGAAGTCATCGCGGTCGGAATCCCCGTTGAAGGTGTACAGGATCGAGCCGTTGGCGCCGGAGAAGACGCGAGCCATGCCGGACCTGAAGCCGTTGCCGTCGGCGTCGTAGGCGCCGACGATGAGGTCGTCGGAACCGTCGCTGTTGACATCGCCCGCGCCGCTGACCGACCAACCGAAGAGATCGTCGGCGGAATCCCCGTGGAAGGTGTAGAGGATCGAACCGTCCAGTCCGGAGAAGATGCGGGCGCTGCCCGAGTCCTCGCCGTTGTTGTCGTCTCGGAACGCGCCGACGATAAGGTCGTCGAAGCCATCGCCGTTGACATCGCCCGCGCCGCTCACGCTAATGCCGAAGGAGTCGCCCGCGGAATCGCCAGAGAAGGTGTAGAGGAGTGAGCCGTCGGCGCCGGAGAACACGCGGGCGTTGCCCGTATTCACGCCGTCGGCGTTGTTCTGGGTGGGCGCCCCGACGATGACATCGTCGAAACCGTCGCCGTCGACATCGCCGGCGCCGCTGACGGAGTCGCCGAACCAACCGTTGGCCGATTCGCCGTAGAGATCGTACAGGATCGAGCCGTCAGCGCCGGAGAACACGCGGGCGTTGCCCGAATTCACGCCGTTGCCGTCGTTGAAGCGGGCCCCGACGATGAGATCGTCGAAACCATCGTTGTTGACATCGCCCGCGCCGCTGACCGAACTGCCGAAGTCGTCGTTCTCGGCATCGCCGTCGAAGGTGTACAGGAGTGAGCCGTCGGCGCCGGAGAGAACGCGGGCGTTGCCCGAAATCACGCCGTCGGCGTTGCTTTGGGTGGGCGCCCCGACGATGAAATCGTCGAAACCGTCGCCGTTGACATCGCCCGCCCCGCTGACGGAGAGGCCGAAAGAGGCTAGCACCGAGTCTCCGTTGAAGGGGTACGACGGCAGATGGACGACCTGCCCGACGGCGGCCGAAGCGAGGGCGAACAGGATCGCCGCGGCGGTGAAGCGGTGAGGCATGGGGAATGTCCTTGGCCTGTGATGAACGAGGTGGGCGGGGACGCCGGGCGGACCACCCAATCCGACTCTAATGCCTCAGGGCGGCGACACAAGACAAACCGCGGCGAATGAGGCACTTCCAGAACCTGAAACAATGTCAGGCTGGGCGAACGGGGTCGACGATGGAAGGAGCGGTGATGGGGTTGGGAGGGGGCCGGATCGTTGACCCTCACTCGCGGGAGACGGGATCCCGTCTTGTCGGTGAGGGAGAACCATCTCGCTTGACCGTCTGCGCGCCGGGCTTGATACTCCAACCCCTCCGGGCACGGACCGGCGACCACGACCTTTCACCGAACGGACTTACCGAGATGTCTCAGACGAAGCGAAACGCCCTCGTGATTCCCGCGATCCTGTCGGTGGCGGCGCTGTTCGCGGCGGCCGCCGTCGGGTGCAAGTCCTCGGGCTCGGCCGACGCAGACACCACCCGTGACGGGGAGTACCGCCCTCTCGTGAAGGAGAGCGGGATCGACCTTGGCCCGTACGAGCGACTGGGCTACCGCATCCAGTGGAAGGGTCTGCCCGTGGTGTCCCGCCGCGAGTCGCCCAAGTTCGCGGATGTGTTCGGCGACCGCGTGGTGTTCCAGGACACGGGCAACACCATGACGGTGATGGACGCCGGCACGGGGCGCAACATCTGGGCGAGCGAGATCGACAACCCCACCTCGCGGTTCATCGGCAACGCGCGGGTCGGCGAGACGATCTACAGCGCGTCGGACAACGAACTCTTCGAACTGGACATCAAAACGGGCAACATCATTCAGCGCCATGACCTGGCGATCGTGTGCAACACCGGCCCGCTGATCGTCGACAACATCGCGATCTTCGGCGGCGCGTCGGGCGAGGTCCTCGGCCACAACCTCCACAGCACCTACAAGCAGTGGGGTTACCAGATGAACGGCGTCATCACCTCGCGCCCCGTCGAGGTGACGGGCGTGGTGGGCACGGTGAGCCAGCGCGGCGAGATCGTCTTCCTCAACCCGGCGAACGGCCAATCCACGGGCATCGGCGAGATTTTCTCCGGGCTCGTAAACAACCCGGTCGAGGGCGACGGGCTGTACTTCGTCGCCAGCACCGACCAGTCGATCTACGCGTTCAACCCGAACACCGGCCGCGAGGTCTGGCGTGTGCGCACGCCCCAGCCGATCGTGGATCAGCCGGCGTTCATCGACGGGAAGTTGTATGTGCATGTCCCGGGTCAGGGCATGACCCAGTACGCGGCGGGGTCCGGCACGAAATTGTGGCAGGCCGGCGGCGTGAGGGGACAGGCGCTGGGCAAGATCCACGGCCGCATCCTGGTGTGGGACGGCGAGCGGGCGACGCTCCTGGACGAGGACCGCGGCGAAACCGTCGAATCGGTCGCGTTGGGGAATGTCTTCCGGATGGTGATGAGCGCCCCGATCGACGGCGACCTGTACGCGGTCATGCGTGACGGGTGGGTCGAGAAGCACTCCCCCCGCCGCTGAGCGGGCGACAACCGGCCCAAACCGGGGAGAACCCGGCGGATCGCGGGCGGTCAGGTTGACTCTGAGCGGCCTGACCGCGACACTCCGCAGCCCTGTTCGATCGCCCGAGGCGCCCGATCGGCCCTCAGGCGATGCAACCCCGCTTTCTCTCGAGCCGTACCGACCGTTCTCCGGTCCGGCCTCGCCACTGATCCACCCTTTGATGCGCTCGCCCGGCTCTGGGCGGGTGTTGGAACGCCTTCAGGACCCCCCACCGCATGGCCTCCAAGACCTCAGCCAACACCGGCACGCTCGTGTTCGTCGGCCTTCTCGGCGTCGCGACCGTCGGGCTCTTCGTGACCAGCGTCGTCTTCTTCGCGAAGACCAACCGCCTGACGAACGAACTCGCCGCGGCCCGGACCGATCAGCAGTTCATCATCAGCCCTGACCAGCGGGCGCAGTACGAAGCGAGCATCAAGCAGGCGCAGAGCAAGCGCACGACGCTCGTGGGCCTGCTGAATGAGCAGATGGGCGAGACGATGCGCCGCGTCGTCGGGTCGGATCGCGCGACGCTGGAGCAACTGAACCAGCAACTCGCCGCGTTCGAGGGCGCCGACACCAGCGCCGCGCTCACGGTGATGACAAACATGCAGAGCCGCATCGACGGGCTGACGCGCGAGCGTGATCAGGCCCGCGCCGCCGCCGAGCGTGCGCAGGCCGACCTGACCAACGAGGTCGAGGCCCGCCAGCGTGCGCAGCAGCAGTTCGAGCAGTCGCTCGCCGCGGCCAACGCGGAACTCGGCCAGTATCAGGCGGAGGTCGAGTCGTACCGGGGCAACATGACCTCGACGATCGCCGCGAACAACGAGCGTGTGGAAGAGATCCGCCGCGACGCCGCCGACCGCACCGCGCTGCTCGCCGATCAACTCGAGCGTTCGCGCGAGGAGTCGCTGATCCTCAAGGGTCAGGTCGATTCGCTCCGCGCCGAGCGCAGCCAGGACCTGCTCCGCCCCCAGGACGAGTCGTCGCTGGTTGACGGCCGCGTCGTGAGCGTGAACTCCGCGTCCAACGAGGTGTTCATCGACCTGACGACCAGCGACCGCGTGGTGCTGGGCATGTCGTTCGAGATCTACGACAACGCGAGCCAGATCCGCGCCGACGAGAGCGGCGCCTACCCCCGGGGCAAGGCCACGGGCGAGGTGATCCGCGTGGGCGACACCTCCTCGGTGGTGCGCCTGGTGCGCACGAGCCGCGGCAACCCCGTCGTGGGCGGCGATGTCCTCGCGAACGCCGTGTACGACCCCAAGAAGTCGTACAAGTTCGTGGTGTTCGGCGCGTTCGACACCGACCGCGACGGCGTGCCGACCCAGCGCGAGGCGGAGAACATCCGCGCGATCGTGCGCAACTGGGGCGGCGTGGTCCAGGACGACATCGTGGGCGACACGGACTTCCTTGTGTTGGGCGACCGCCCGGCCGTCCCGCCGCAGCCCCCGATCGACGCCCCGTACGCGGTCGTGCAGGAGTACGCCCGCCTGGAGCGTGCGAGCCGCGAGTACGACCGTCTGTTCGAGGTCGCGCAGCAGACGGGCATCCCGGTGCTGAACCAGAACCGCCTGTACACGCTCACGGGCCTGTACTCGCGCCGCTGAGCGTTCCGTGATCGACACGACCATCCTTCCCACGCGTGATCGCGGCGCCGATCGGTGGACGCTGCGCGATGCCGCCACCTACGCGGCGATACGGGGAGTGGTCGGCACGCTGGGCGCGATGCCCGTCGGCGCGAACATGGCGCTGATGCGCCGGATCGCGGCGATGTTCGCGCACTCGCGCTTCAACCGAAACCGGATCGAGCGGGCGCGGGACAACCTCCGGTGGTGCTTCCCCGAGTGGTCCGACGAGCAGGTCGAGCGGGCGTCGGTTGACGCGTACAAGCACCTGTTCTCGCTGGCCGCCGAGGCGATCGCGACGCCCTCGCGCGTCACGCCCGAGAAGTGGGCGCACTACATCGAACTGGGCGATGTGCGCGACGCGCTGCGCGTGCTGATGGACCGACCGCCCTGCGTGCTCGTGACGGGGCATTCGGGCAACTGGGAGGTGATCGGCTACGCGCTGGGCCTGCTGGGCTTCCGCGTGCACGCGGTGTACCGCCCGCTCGACATGCGTGCGGCGGACCGCTGGGTGCGCGAGGTGCGCAGCGCGCGAGGGCTCTACCTGCTCGACAAGTTCGGCGCGATGCGCCAGACGCCCTCGATCATGTCGCGCGGCGAGATGATCGCCATCACCGCCGACCAGAACGCCGGCGCGCGCGGCATGTTCGTCCCCTACTTCGACCGGCTCACCTCGACCTACAAGTCGGTCGGGCTCATCGCGATGCAGTACAACGCGCCGGTGGTGTGCGGCCACGCGCTGCGCATCGGCAAGCACGGCGCCGATGTGCCCGACTCGCTCGACGACCAGACTTTCCGATACCGCATCCGCGTCGAGGACATCATCCTCCCCGAGGAGTGGGCCGATCAGCCCGACCCGCTGTTCTACATCACCGCGCGGTACCGCTACGCGCTCGAGAAGATGGTCAGGGCCAGCCCACAGCAGTACTTGTGGATGCACCGCTACTGGAAGGCGCGGCCGCCGCACGAGCAGGCGGGCAAGCCCTTCCCCAAGCGGCTCCGTGAGAAACTCGAAGCGCTGCCCTGGATGACCCCCGAGCGTCTCGAGCGAATCGTGAACAAGAGCGAGCAGGATGCGGCGGAATTCGCCGCGCAACGCGCGAACGCGTCGCGCGAGCCGCAGGACGCGCCCGACGAGGATTCTGAGACATTCGAGGTCGACGGCGCCCAGACCGGGCCTGAGGCGGGCCGGACGCCGTAACATCCCCGCACGAACGCAGGAGCGCAGCAGTGGCGAAGATCCGTCAGCTCGTGGTGATGTCCGACCCGTCGACGGCGAGGGGACAGCCTCTGGGCACGCAGAAAGAGATCATGCAGACCCTCTCGGCGTACAACACCGCGCCGGACGGTTCGCCCGAGACCAGGTCGCTCGCGTTCGGGCCGGGGTTCATCGCGCAGTTCCCGATGCACGGCGACGATCGCGAGGAAGTGAAACAGTTCCTCGTCGCGATCAACGAGTCGGATGTCGCGTGGCCGGTGCTCGCGCGGCTGCGCCGCGAACTCGGCTGGGCCATGATGGACCCCGACAGCGGCAAGGTGTTCACCCCCGCCGACGCCGAGTGATGCGTCACTCCGTGCGCGGCACGGCTCGCTCGACATCGGAGTTCGTCGTCACGATCGTGCGCGGCTCGTCGCGCTTGCGACCCTGATCGACGAGACGGTACTCGCGGCCGCCCCAGCGGATCGTGCCGCCCTCGCGCAGCCGCTTCGCCGCGGCGAACATGATCCAGATCGTCATCGCGTTGCCCACGGGCAGCGTCGGAAGATACGCCAGCAGCCCCTGCGCGCCGTAGAGCACGCCCATGCTCCCCCAGTACGCGAGCGAGCCGGCGCCGCCCGAGATGATCAGCACGGCGGGGCTCGGGAAGAAGGGCATCCCCTGCGCGAGCAGCGTGAACCCCCACACAAGCCCAGCGAGAGCGCACCCCGGCAGAACCAGATGAACGAAGGCTTTGCGCTGCGCGAACGCGCGCAGCCGCGGCGAGCGACGGCGGGAGCATTCGATAAAGATTCGTTCCCACCCGCGACGGTACGACGCGAAGTCGTCGTACATCCGACACACCAGAAGCCCGTTCGCGATGAGCACGCCAGAGCGTCGGGCCGCGAACTTCATCTTGCGCGCGATCTCGACATCCTCAAGCACGAAGTCGCGCACTGACTCGATCCCGCCCACGGCGTCGTAGCCTTCGCGACGGAACAGCATGAACTGCCCGTTGGCCATCGCCCTGCGCCGCTTGTCGCGGTTCGCCGCCTTGAGCGGGTACTGGCGGATGAGTTCCATCGTCGTCGCGGGCTGCACGACCTTCTCGAACCAGTGCTGGCGCGCGAGCGTGCTCCACAGGCTGAGCAGATCGAGTTTGCGGTCGTGGGCGATCGCGACGGTGGCGCGGACGCACCCGGGTTCGAGTTCGCAATCCGCGTCGATGAACAGGACGAAGTCGTCGTCGCGCATCGGCCCGGAATCGCGCACGGCGGAGTGCATCGCGTGCACCTTGCCCGCCCAGCCGTCCGGGCATTCGGTGATCTCGACGAAGCGGAATCGCGTGTCGCCCTGCGCCTCGCGCTCGATGACGCCGCGCGTGTCGTCGGTGCACCGGTCGAGGGCGAAGACAAACTCCAGATTGGGATAGTCCTGCGCGCGGAGCGACCCGACGAGTTGCGCGACCGCGTTCTCTTCGTTGAAGCAGGGCACGACGACGCGCACGAGCGGCGCGGCGCCGGACGCGTCGGTCGGGAGAGGCAGGTCCAGCCCCCGCCGCGCGGAGAACCCGCCGAAGAGCCCGCGCAGGATCTTGCCCAGGCCGACGCACCAGTAGACCGCACAGCCGATGCTCATCACCATCAGCACCGTCCCGAGGATGTGTTCGGCCATCGTCATGCGAGTTGAGGGTACGCGATCGCTAGACTTGAGGCATGGCGCCGACCTCCCCCCTGCGGGTGCGCACGATGTCGTCGGCCGGGAATTCCCCGCCGTTGGCGGTGTTCGACCGCGCCGGGGTGCGCAGCGTCGACTGCGCCGCGATCGATGAATTCGGGCTCACCGGGATGGCGCTCATGGAGAACGCGGCGGCGTCGCTCGCGCGGGTCTGTTTCGAGGCAAGGTCGACGAGCGACCACGATGCGCCGACCCTGGTGCTCTGCGGCCCGGGCAACAACGGCGGCGACGGGTATGCCTGCGCCAGGCGACTCCTGAACGCGGGCGTGCCGATCGCGGTGGTTGCACTGGGCGAGCCGGGCGACCCCGAAGGCGACGCCGCGCGCAATCTCCGAACCCTCCGCGCGATGCGCGATCCGGCGACGGAGATCCGCGTCGTGCACGCGCACGAGTCGGCGTCGCTGGCTCGGACCCTCGACGGGCTCGTGGAGTTGCTCGGCGCGCCGTCGATCGTCGTCGACGCGATGCTGGGCACCGGGCTGACCCGGCCGCTCGGCGAGCCGTTCGCGGGGGCTGTCGAGTGGCTCAACGCGTTCGCGAAACGGACGAGCGCTGCGGTGATCGCCGCGGATATCCCGACGGGCCTGGATTGTGATTCGGGCGAACCGCTCGGCGGCGCCGCGGTCCGGGCGAGCGTGACCGTGACCTTCGCCGGGCTCAAGAAGGGATTCTTGACTGAGACGGCCCGCCCGTTCCTGGGCGAGGTTGTCGTCGCGGACATCGGCGCGCCGGCGGAACTGTTAAGGCGATTCGGAAGCCAGGCGCCCCCGGGGATGGCCTTGGTCGTCGGGTGAACCCGCCGGTCCGGGAACACGATCTTTCCGTGAATCGCGGGGGTTTCGCCCGTTCCTCGGCGAAGCGTGTTGTAGACTGCACGCAGGCCATGACCCGCCCGACCAACGACGCTCGGCGACCGGGTGAACCGCTGCGCACGCACGCGGTCGTGCTGTGCGCGCCGGGTCAGTCGCCGCCCGAGCTGCTGGTCTCAGCGCTTGAGAAGCGTTCCGTGACGCCGATCGCGACGGACGATCCGTTCCGCGCGATGGCGCTGGTCGCCCGGGCCGGCGCGATCGACGAGACCCGCCAGCCCGCCCTCATCGTGGTCGAACCCTCCGCCCAGAGCCCGCGGGCCCTTGAGGAACTGATCCGCGTCGTGCGCCGTCGCCAGCCCGGTGTGGCGCTCTGGAGATTCGACGCCAACGCCCAGCCCCCCTTGCGAGCGCTCTCCGCCGCGGTGTTCTCGGACCATGCCGCGCAGGCCAACGGGGCGGCGAACGGGGAGGCCCGTGTCGTCGTATCACCTTCGGGGAAGTCATCCCCGCGTCGGCCCAGCCCGCCGCCGCAACTCCGACTCACCGACACCCCGGCGGCCGCGCCGGAGTCCCGCACGGAAGAAGCACCCTCGGCCCTGCTGAGCGAGGAAGAACTCGCGATGCTCCTCGCCGACGATCTGGATGACCTGAACGCCTGATGCGCGAGACCGACGACCTGAACATCCCGACGCGCGTGCTGCTCGTGGGCGCCGAGCCCTCGCGGGCGTTGCGCGCCGACGAGCGGGTCGAACTCGTCCGCCTGCGCACGGCGATGGAGGCCATCGCAGAACTCGCCGCCCCGGGCGACCCGGACCACGCGACGAATCCTCGTATTCTCGCGCTGGCGGAGGGCGCGATCGACGCGGGCGATGCGCAACGCTTCGTGGCCGCGGCCCGCGAAGCCGATCCGTCCGCCGTGCTCCTGCTCTGGCGTCGCGACGACTCCACCCCCGTCAACGGCCTCGCGAACGGGTTCGACGGCGTCGTGGCCGGCCCATTGACGCACGGCTCGCTCTCGATGCCCACGCAGCCCACACCCCCGGCGCCCCCGTCGCCCCGGGCCCCCGCCGCCGAAACACCCCGCCGACAGCCCGAACCGATCGCGGAGCAGCCCGCGTTCGACGCGCCGATGGCCGAACTCGCGGACGACGACTCTGCCGACCTCGAAGCGCTTCTGACCGGCGCGAACGCCCGCGAGGCGTTCCTCGAAACGCTCCGTCGTCGCTACGGCGACCCGACGATCCGCTTCGCCGAGGAGGACGAGAACATCCCCCGGAGCAACACCCGCCGCGTGCGTGTCGAACGACGCGGCGCCGCGTTCGGCGTGCTCAGTTCGGCGCGGCTGGACGAGCGCTCGATGCGCGAGGCGGCCGCGTGGCTCTCGCCGCGTTTAGCGCTGGCCGAGCAGATGCGCCAACTGCGCGAGGCCGCGCTGACCGATCCGCTCACCGGCGCGCACAACCGGCGCTTCTACGACCGCTACCTTCCCAATGTCATCGAGCAGGCGCGGGCGCGGCGTCTCGAAGCGCACCTCCTGCTGATCGACATCGACGACTTCAAGCAATACAACGACCGCTTCGGCCACCAGGCGGGCGACGAGATCCTCGTCGAAACCGTGCGCATGCTGAAGTCGGTCGTGCGCCCGGGCGACAAGATCTGCCGCATCGGCGGCGACGAGTTCGCGGTGGTCTTCTTCGAACCCGAGGGGCCGCGCGAACCCGCGAGCGGCGGATCGCAGACCGGCGAATCGCGGCTCTCGCTCAGCAAGGTCGCGGCGCGCATCCAGCGCGTGGTGTGCGAGAAGCGATTCCCCAAACTGGGCCACGACGCGCCGGGCAAACTCAGCGTGTCGGGCGGGCTGGCGACCTTCCCGTGGGATGCCGCCGACGCGGCCAGCCTGATCGCGAGGGCCGACGAACTGGCTTTCCAGTCCAAGGCGGCCGGGAAGAGCGTCATCACGCTGGGTCCGGGGTCGAAAGCGTGCCTCGAACGCTGATGATATTCGGATTATTTTCGGTATTTATCCCGATTCCTGACCAACCGGGGGTTCGTAAGGCCCCGCAAACGCGGCGGAGTCACTAGACTCTGCGGGCGGCGAGGAGCCTGACAGGTCCCGACGGGGCTTGCGATTCAAGGCCCAACCCCGCATGATGATGCCCGATGTGGGGCGCGTGCGTCCGTCGACGCCTCTCTCACCGCCAACGCTTCACCAATCCCTTCGGAGAGTACTCCCGTGCAGGAATTCGAGACCCTCAAGCAGATGATCCAAGAGGCTGAAGAAGACATCCACAAGGCCGAGGGCGGGAACAAGGCCGCCGGCACGCGGGCCCGCAAGACGATGCAGGACATCAAGAACCTTGCGCAGGACATCCGGAAGAAGATCCTGGAACTCCGTTCGGACGGCGAATAAGCACCGGGCGCTCCCAGCGCCCCCTTTGGAACGCGTCGTGAGCCAGACTCACCACGACACCCCGATCCACACCATCCCGCGCTCGACGCAGGCGGACGCCTCACGCGCCTCTCAGGCGGCGAACGCGGCCAACACGGGCGGGCGGGTCGAGCCCTTCGTCGACCTCTCCACCATCGACCTCAACCAGGTCGTCATGGGCCCCGAGGAGATGCAGAAGTATCTCCCCCACCGCGATGTGATGTTCATGCTCGACGGCGTGGTCTGGCACGCCGACGATTTCACCCTCGCCGTCGCTGCCAAGAAAATCCGCGGCGACGAGTTCTGGTGCAAAGGCCACATCCCCGGCCGCCCGATCTTCCCGGGCGTGCTCATGGTCGAATCGGGTGCGCAACTCGCTTCGATCATGTACTACGCGCGCGTCAAGACCGACAAGTTCGCGGGCTTCACGCGCATCGAGGACACCGCCTTCCGAGGGATGGTCGTCCCGGGCGACACGCTCTACTTCGTCACGCGCGAAGTGAAGTTCTCGCCGCGACGCTTCGTGGCCGACATTCAGGGCATCGTCGACGACAAGATCGTCTTCGAGTCCCGCGTCACCGGGATGCTGTTCTAAGAACAACTTCGATCCAGCCGCTCCGATCCGAGCCCGGGGCGCAAGCACCGGGCGCAGCGGTCTTGGGCGCGTCAGCGCCCCGTGCTCGCGCCCGGGGCTCTGATCAGGATCCGGCTCACCGCCGGTACGCGTCGGCCACCTTGCGCAGCGCCTCGCCCAGGTCGGCGATGTCGCCGTCCGTCAGCGCGGGGTGCACCGCGACGCAGAACAGTTCTTCCGCGAGACGCTCGCTGATGGGGAGTTTCTCGCCCGCGTACTGCTTGAACGCCGGCTGGAAGTGCAGCGGCTTGGGGTAGTGCACGCCGCAGTTCACGCCCTCGGCCTCGAGGGCCTTGATGAACTCGTCGCGCGTGCACGAGAACACGCCGCGGTCCATGCGGATCTGGTAGAGGTGGAACGCGTGCTCGCCGCCCGGCGTGGTCTTGGGCGCGTGCAGCCCGTCGATCTCGTTCACGATCGCGTCGAGTTTCGCCGCGTTGTCGCGCCGCGCGCCGGTGAACGCGTCCGCGCGCTGGAGTTGGCTCAGCCCGATGGCCGCCTCGATGTCCGTCATGCGGTAGTTGAAGCCGATGGACTCGTGGAGGTACTTCTCCGTCTCGCCGTGCGAGCGGAGCAGGCCCATCGAGCGGGCGATCGTCTCGTCGTTGGTGGTGACCATCCCTCCCTCGCCCGTGGCGAGGTTCTTGGTCGCGTAGAACGAGTAGGTCACGGCGTCGCCGAACGCGCCGATCCCCTTGCCCTTCCAGGTCGCGAAGTGGCTCTGGGCGGCGTCGTAAACCACCTTGAGCCCGAGCGAGCTGGCGAGCCGCTGAACCCCGTCGATATCCACCGGGTTGCCGTAGAGGTGCGTCGCCGCGATGCCCACGGTCTTCTTGGTGACCCGCCGGGCGGCGTCGTCGGGGTCGATGGTGTAGGTCTCGGGGTCGCACTCGCAGAAGACCGGGGTCAGGCCGCACGCCACGAGCATCGAGGCCGTCGCGATGTAGGTCCACGAGGGGACGATGACCTCCTGGCCGTCGCGTGCGCCCTGGGCGGGAAGCCCAAGGGCGGCCAGATACGCGAGTTGGAGCGCGCAGGTGCCGTTGGCGCAGGTCAGGGCGCGGGCGGCGTCGGTCTTGGCGGCGAACTGCTTCTCGAACTCGGCCGCCATCGGGCCGGCGCGGAGCATCCCGCTCTCGAGCACGCCCACGGCGGCGTCGATGTCCGTCCGGTCGAGTTTCGCCGAGATCAGCGGGATCTTCTGCCCGGCCGGGCGGACGGGCGTCCCCCCGTCGATCGCGAGGGCGGAAGCGGCAGAGCGTGCGGGCGCAGTCGTCATGGCGATTCCTCTCGCGCGGAAACGGTTCTCAGAAGGAACCGTTGGATGTCGGAGCGTGCGTTTTCCGTGAACAGATCGTACGCGACGAAAGTTGCGCGCGGCTCGCGTCGATACCGGACGACATGGACGCCAACTTCATCGATCGCGCACCCTCGGACCACACGACCCCGATCGACGACGCGTCCCTCTGGTCGGACCTTTTCCACCGTTTCCTGGCCGACCACCGGGTGTGGCCCTTCGCGAGCGAAGACCAGGGCGCCAACTCTGACGCCGACGAGTTCACCGCGCGCGCACTGCCCGTCGGACTGGCGCCGGCCGCCGTCGATGGCTCGCGGCTGACCTCCCTGCGCCCGCCGCTCGGACGCCGCTGGGCCTAAAGCCGGTCGATCGGGAAGGGGTTCGCCCCACCCTCGACCATCGCGCGGACCGCGAGTGTCGCGGTCCTGTGCCCGAGCGACATGCCGTGCCCGGTGAAGCCGCCGCAGAACCACACCTTGCCCGATTCGTTCCACGGTTCGGGGATCGCCCCCACCATCGGCATCCCGTCGGGCGAAAAGCCCATCACGCCCGACCACCGCGCCACAACCTCGAACGCGTCGCGCGGCGATTCGCCCTCGTCACAGAAGATCTCCGCCGCGAGCCCTTCGAGCGCCGCTTGCAGGTCCGCGGCCGGATGATCTTCGTACCCGACTTCGCGCTCGGCCTGCTTCCAGCGGAAGCCCCCGACGACCACCGTGCCGTCGAAGGTCTGACGGATGTACTCGTGCCCGAAGTTGATGTAGTACGACGCGTCGAGGCGTCTCCACGGCGCATCGTCGACACCATTCAACCGCAACGCGAGCATCTGGCCGCGCTTGGGTGAAACCACGCCGCGCAGCGCGGGCAGCATTTCTCCCGCGTACGCGTTCGTGCACACCAGCACGCGCGGCGCAACAACATCGCCCGCGTTGGTGCGCACGAGCGCGCCGGTGTCGCTCGGCAGGATCTCTGCGACCTCCACGCCGTCGCGCACGGGCGACTTCAGTTTCGCGGCGAGCCACGCCATCAGTTCGACCGGGTTCACCGCGCCGTCGTGGGGATTCACCAGCCCGCCTCGCGCGATGCCGCTCGACCACGCGGCGTCGGCGCCGTCGTCCACCCACAGCGTGTCGAACCCGTCCTCGCGCATCAGGTCGATGCTCGCGCGGAGTTGTGTTTCTTCCTTCTCTTCGAGCGCCAGCAACACGCTGGGGATGCGCTGGAACGAGCGCAGTTCTTCGATCCCTAACTCGGTGAGGTCTTTGAGGTTGTCCTCGCTGAGCCTCCACGCGGCCTTCGCACGGTCGCGGCCGTACTGCCTGATCGCGACCTCGTAGTTCTCCGCCATGCCGCGCATCAGGAAACCGGCGTTTCGCCCGCTGGCGCCGCTCGCGAGGGCGTTGCGCTCGAGCACGAGGACATCCATGCCGAGCCGCTCGGCCTCGAGGGCCGCCGACACCCCGGCTACCCCCGCCCCGAGCACGATCAGGTCCGCAGACGCCGGGAGTTCCCGCTTGGGAATCAGCCCGTGCGACGCCGCCTGCCTTCTCCAGTGTGAAACGCTCATGCCCGGATTGAAGCACACGAGGACCCGCGCGACCGGCGCCGGGCCGCGCGAAGTCCGAAAATCCGGTTCCCGGCAGTTTTCCTGAATCCGGGGCTTCCGCCGGTACCCCCCTTGCTGTATGTTCAGGATGTGAAGGGTTGGAACGCGGAGGTCCCCTCCGAATGTGTGTTGTTCGGTCGCACCGCCGTTTGAGCGGCGCGTTTCTCGTGCGCCCGCCGCAGTCTGAACCCGATCCCCCCGGCGCCTCGCGGCGACGCGGAGTGGACTTCGTGCGCTGCGCGTGATTCCCACGCGCTCTCCCCCACACCCGCGCGACGGGCTGCGCCCCGTCGTCCCCGGTTGTATCCGTTCTCCCCTGTGCGACCGTTGCAGGAGCCCGCAAGATGTCTCGAACCCCCTCGTACCCCTCGTCTGGCGTGACGCGCGGCATGTTCGCCGCCGCGCTGCTCGTCGCCGTCGGCGCCGCCGCTTCGGCGCAGGTCTCGTTCCGTTCCAGCACCGACGACACCTTCAAGGTGATGTCGCGCGGTGAACTGAACGCCGCCGCCCAAACGGCCGCGTCGAAGGCCGACAAGACCCGCGTGGTCGTGTCGTTCGATCGACCGCTGCTCGACTCCGAGAAGTCCGACCTCGCCGCCGAGGGCATGCGCCTGCTCACCTACCTGGGCGGGAACAACTGGATCGCCACGATCCGCGCGGGCGCCAACCCCCGCTCGCTCGCCGCGACTTCCGCCCTCGTGAACCTTCGCGAGATGAACCCCCAGTGGAAACTGGACACCACCCTCGCGCAGGGGCAGCCCCCCGAGTGGACGATCCTCGATGAGGCCGGCGATCCGGACGAGATCGAGATCCCGCGCGTTTCCGACGAGAAGTCCAACCCCCTCGTCGCCGTCTACATCAACTTCCACGCCGATGTCTCCCTGTCGCGCGAGGCCCGCGCGATCCTCACCGGGATGAACATCGATGCGCGCTCGTTCCTCGAGCCGACCAACATGGTCGTCGCGCACGCGCGGCTCTCGCAGATCCGCGAACTCGTCCAGCGCGACGAGGTTATGTGGGTCGAGCCCGCCGAGCCGGCGTGGACCGACTACAACAATTCCAACCGCGAGCGCACGCAGGTCAACACCGTCAACGCCGCGCCCTACGGGCTCACCGGCGCGGGCGTCAATGTCATGGTGTACGACGGCGGCACCATCAACATGAACCACGAGACCTTCCGCGGCGACTCCGGCCAGCGCGTCATCATCGGCGACTCCGACGGCATCTCCGATCACGCGACGCACGTCTCGGGCACCGTCGCCGGTCGCGGCCAGCCCGGCACGGGCAACCACCGGGGCATGGCCCCCGACGCCATGATCCTTTCCTACGGCTTCGAGAACCCCGACGGCTCGCCCCTGAGCCAGGGCTTCCTCTACACCAACCCGGGCGACCTCGCGAACGATTACACCGAGGCCATCAATGTCTTCGGCGCCCACCTGTCCAACAACTCCATCGGCTCCAACACCGCGCCCAACGGCTTCCCCTGCGATTGGGAAGGCAACTACGGCAACACCGCCGCCCTCATCGACACCGTCGCGCGCGGCTCGCTCGGGCGCAACATGATCATGATCTGGGCCGCCGGCAACGAGCGCCAGGGCACCCAGCGCTGCGGCTCGACCTACGGCACGACCGCGCCCCCCGGGAACGCCAAGAACCACATCACCGTCGGCGCGCTCAACTCCAACGACGACTCGGTCACCGGCTTCACCTCGTGGGGACCCGACGACGCCGGCCGCATGCGCCCGGACATCTCCGCCCCCGGTTGCCAGAACGGCGCCGACTCCGAAGGCCCCAACGACGACGGCGTGACCTCGTCGAGTTCCAACTCGAACAACACCACCTACAACACGAAGTGCGGCACCTCGATGGCGGCGCCCACCGTCGCGGGCTGCGTCGCGCTCCTCCTCCAGGACTGGCGCCTCCAGTTCTCCGGCGAGCCCGACCCCATCCCCTCGACCGTCAAGACGCTGCTCGCGCACAACGCCGTCGATGTCGCCCAGCCCGGCCCGGACAACCAGTCCGGCTACGGCTCGGTCCGCATCCAGGACACCATCGACTTCATGCGCACCGGCAACTTCGCCACGAGCGAAGTCTCGCAGGGCGGCTCCTACTCCGTGCTCGTCTATGTCGCCCCGGGCGACCCCGAGTTCAAGGCGACCATCGCGTGGGACGACGCGCCCGCGTCCGTGTTCGCGTCCCCGACGCTGGTGAACGACCTCGACCTCGTCGTCATCGACCCCAACGGCGTCCGCCAGTACCCCTGGACGCTCAACCCCGCCAGCCCGGGCGCCAACGCCGTCCGCACGCAGCCCAACACGCTCGACAACATCGAGCAGGTGTATGTCGCTGATCCCGCGCCCGGTGTGTGGCAGGTCTCCGTCGTCGGCACGAATGTGCCCGTCGGCCCCCAGACCGTCTCCCTCGCCGCCTCCCCCCTGCTCATCAACTGCTCGACCGCCGGCTTCGTCTCGCTCGACCGCGATGTCTACGCCTGCGGCTCCGACCTCACCATCCGCGTGTCGGACTGCGATCTGAACACCGACGACAATGTCATCGAGACCGTCGTCGTTCACATCACCTCCGATTCCGACCCCGCGGGCGAGTTCGTGACGCTCACCGAGACCGGCCCGCTCACGGCCGATTTCCGCGCCACCATCCAGACCGCCCCGACCGGCTCCGCCGGCGTCCTGGGCGCGAACGACGGCGATGTGATCGCCGTCACCTATGTCGACGCCGACGACGGCTTCGGCAACATGAATGTCACCGTCACCGATTCGGCGACCTTCGACTGTGTCGCGCCGGTCATCAGCAACATCGTCGCGAACCCCGGCGCGTTCGACGCCGCCATCACCTTCGACACCGACGAGAACGCCAGCGTGCTTCTCGACTTCGGCGCGTCATGCGGCGCCCTCGACACCTCCGTCAGCGGTGCGCGCAACACTTCGCACGCCATCACCCTCAGCGGGCTCACCGACGGGACCACCTACTCCTACACCATCACCGCCACCGACGACGCCGGCAATGTCGCCGTCGCCGACGGCATGGGCTCGTGCCTCTCGTTCACCACCACCGACATCCCCACCTACTTCGTCGAGCAGTTCAACACCTCGAACTCCCCCGACCTCTCCGACATCCGCCTCACCTTCACCCCCGAGGTCGGCAACATCGACTTCTACGCCGGCTGCGCCGAGACCATTGGCGCCTTCGATGTCGATCCCTCGGGCGGAACGGTCCTCCCCCTGACGACGAACGACTCCGCGCGCGTCGACCTCACGGGCGGCAAGACCGTCAGTCTCTACGGCGAGTCCTACACCGGCTTCTGGGTCAACGCGCCGGGCAACATCACCTTTGATTCCCCCGACAGCGACTCCGTCGAGAACATCACCGATCACTTCGATCAGATCCGCATCTCCGCCTTCTACGACGGCCTCGATTCGGGCGCCGGCACCGTCTCCTGGAAGCAGACCGCCGACGCGGTCGTCGTCACCTGGCTCGATGTCGAGGACAACTTCTCCAGCGGCACGAACCTCAACTTCCAGGTCAAGATGGGCTTCGACGGCGTCATCTCGCTGAGTTACATCGACACCATCGCCAACGACGGCATCGTCGGCCTCTCCGCCGGCGGCGGCACGCCCGTCGGCTTCCAGGAGATCGACCTGACCTCTCTCGGCGCCTGCGGCCCGCGGCCTCCCTTCGCCGGCAACGGCGACTTCCAGACCGCCGCCAACGCGCCGATCGACATCGACCTCCCCGGATTCGATGACGGGCTCCCCGCGCCGGGCATGCTCGTGTTCAGCATCGAGTCGCTCCCCGCCAACGGCCGCCTCTTCGACTCCACCAACACCGAGATCACCTCGGCGCCCGCGGCCATCGTCGGCAGCACCGTCAGCTATCGCCCCAACTTCAACTATGTCGGCCCCGACTCGTTCACCTACTCCCTCAACGACGGCGGCACGGCCCCCGAAGGCGGCCCGTCCAACATCGGAACCATCTCCCTCAGCGTCGGCGGCGTCACTCCGGTCTATGTCGAGAACTTCGACACCAATCCGGGCTGGACCACCGAAGGCCAGTGGGCCTTCGGAACGCCCACCGGTCAGGGCTCGCGCGGTCACGACCCGCTCTCCGGCTTCACGGGCCAGTTCGTCTACGGCTACAACCTCAACGGCGACTACACCAACAACATGCCCGTCCACAACCTCACCTCTACCCCCTTCGACTGCACCGACCTCCACGATGTCACCGTCTCGTTCCGCCGCTGGCTGGGCGTCGAGCGAAGCCAGTACGACTTCGCCCGCTTCCAGGTCTCCAACGACGGCGTGAACTGGACCACCCTGTTCACCAACTCCCAGAGCGACACGCTCAACGAAGAGTCGTGGTCCCTTCAGGAGTACGACATCTCTGACATCGCCGACAACCAGCCCACGGTCTACCTCCGCTGGGTCATGGGCACGACCGATGTCACCGTCACCTACCACGGCTGGAACATCGACGATGTCGTCATCTCGGCGCTCGTTCCCCTCGCGGGCTGCGAAGGCGACGCCAACGGCGACGGGATCGTGAACTTCACCGATCTCAACACCGTGCTCGCCAACTTCGGTCAGGGTGGCGCCATGCTCCCGGGCGATGTGAACAACGACGGACTGGTGAACTTCACCGACCTCAACATCGTCCTCGCCAACTTCGGCTCGGACTGCAACTGACCCGCGCCCGGGCCGCCAGCCCGGTGTCCGGATAACCCAAACACCCCCCTCAAGCCCGGCGTTTCGCCGGGCTTTTTCGTGCGCCGTCGAAAAAGAGGTCTTGCTCTCACGGGCGAATGCCCCATCATTGAGGCGTGAGACTTTTCCTCAACGGATCTGTACTGATCGTCCGCGCACTCGCCGCGCTCGTTGTCGGCGCCGCGATCTCGGCTTCGCCATCGCACGCCGCCGTCGAACCGACTTCCGACGACGCGCGGATCGCGCTCCCTGCGCCGGCCTTCGCGTTCACGGGCGATTCGAACACCGTGTTCCTCTGGGTCTACCGCGAGCCGGCGACCGGCACGCGCGCGATCCTCGACATCCCCGGCGCGATCAGCCTCATCACGAATGCCGACGGCGACACGCTCGTCACCGTGAAGTATGTCAACGACCGTCCCGCGTTCCTTCAGATGAGCGTCCCCGACGCCCTGCCCGAGGACGAATGGTCGTTGATCACCATCTCCATCGATCAGCCCAGCGGCGAAGCGCTCCTCGCCGTCGAATCGACCAGCGGCGGCATGCGCTCGCAGACCGCGCAGGCCGGCGTCCCCTTCGGCGCAGGGCCCGTCTCGGGCGACCTCACGCTCGGCGCGTTCAACGGCTATTCCGCGATGCGCGGCGTGTACGGGGTCGTCGTCGTGCGCAACCACTCGGTCACCCTCGCCGACGCACAAGCCCTCTTCGCGCTGCGCCATCATTTCGGCCCGTACGAACAGGACACCCAGGCCGACGGCGGACGCATGAACGGCGTCCCCGGTGCGAGGTGGATGATCAACCACGGCGTCTTCATCGAGCCCTGGAACGCGACGAGCATGTTCGACCTCACCCCGGCGCAACTCGCGGCGAAGATGAACGAGCCGGCGCGTATCACCGACTTCCATGTCTATTCGCGACAGTCGAGTTACATGTCGACCTCGTTCCGCGTCGTCCGCCCGACAACCGCGGTTGAGTCGATGACCTACCGCTCGCCCTTCGAGCGCCAACCCGGCTTCTTCGTCCGGCGCCTTCCCGAGTTCGTCGACGACTTCAGCACACAGCCCGTGCAGGCGGTCGCCCCTCTCTCGCGGCGGCTGGGCGAACGCGCAGTGCCGAACAGCGGCCCGCCGATGCGCGTCGTGGTGAGCGCCAACAGCCGCGGCGTGCGCCAGCAGGACGGGACCGGCCAGGCGGGCGGATTCGCGCACGGGTTCACCCTCGCGACATTCGAGGACAACGCGGGGATCTTCCTCAGGCCCGTGCGTGTTTCGAATGTCGGCCCGTACTTCGGACTGCGCACCTCGACCGGCGCCGACTATCAGCCCAGGCGATCGCCCGACGCCTACCCCATCGAGACGACCAATTTCTCGCGGCTCTTCACGGGCGGGCCGACGACGAACGCGGACGGGCCCGGCACCGGGATCCTCCTCATCCTCCAGAATTCGTACTACGGCCTTCGTTGTCAGCCCGAACCGGGCTCGCGCCTCACCGCCGACCGGCGACTCACCGTGCGCGCGTATGTCCTCGAATATCCCAACGGCCCGGTCGTGCAGGTCGCCGCCGACGCCGGACCAACCCAGAGCGCAACGGGCGTCCAGACGACCGTCGGCTCGGTTGATCTGAACACCGCGATCCCGGCGCTCGATTCCGTCGTCTCCGCGGTGGAGTCGAACACCGAGTTCCTTATCCCGGGCAACCTGACGGCGGGCCCTCAAACGATCTCGGAAGGGATGGGCTGCTCGCTGCACTGGTACGGGTCGCGCGGGTCGGTCTCGATCGTGCAGAGCGTGCGATTCGATCCGGGCGCAAACAGCACTCGAATCGTGCTCGAGCGGGCGCACGACTACTCCGTGAATGTCGGCTCGACCGTGCGGTTCGGGCCGGTCGGGATCCGGGTCCTTGAGCACACGCACGGGCCGGCGGAGCCCGGGTTCGAATGGCGCGGCCTTGAACTCACGCGCACGAGTGCCCCCGACAGGAGTTCGCTCGTCGTGTTCGCGTACGACGCCTTCAACCCCGACGACGGCGGGCTCGCCTTCGCGCCCGCCGGGTGGTCGGGACGCGGCTACGACGCGCAACTCGACACCTCATTCAGTTCCTCTCATCGCAACTGGATCGCCGCCGCCCAGCCCGACCTGTGGCTCGAGTTCATCGCCCACCAGCAGTCACACCCGTCGAGCATGGAGCGCATGCGGCAGACGATCGCGCAGGGATCGCCCACGACCGAGATCGCCTGGGTCGGCTGCGTCGAGTTCGAAGACGGGGACACTCACGAGAGTTGGCACCGCTACATCCTCGAGAACGCCAAGGCCGCGGGCGTGCCCGGGTTCACGGTGTTCGATCACCCGCTGACCGGCTCGTTCTTCGACGGCGCCATCGACGGCGCCTTCGTCGCGGGGAACCACCTCACGGCCCGGGGGAACACCGCCATCGCCAACGCCACGCTCGATGTGCTGAAGACCGCCGCACGCTGGCCGGGCGACGCGAACAACGACGCGCGTGTCGACTTCAACGACCTGAACATGCTGCTCTCGAACTTCGGCGCGTCGGGTCCGAACGACGGCTCACTCCCGGGCGATGTGAACCTTGACGGCTCCGTGGATTTCACCGACCTGAACGCCGTGCTCTCGAACTTCGGATCTTCCGCGTTCGACTGATCGCGCGATCACCGCGCGGGCGGCTGCTGCGATTCGTCGCGTGTGGGCGGCGGGCCCATCGTGCCGTCGTCCTGCTCGACGAGCGTGCGGTCCCACATCTTCACCCGTGCCGCGAATCCGGCGCGGGCGATCAGGTGCGCGGCCACGGGGGCCGTGAGGAAGAAGAACGCGACGATCAGGAACGCCTCAACCGCGATGGCGAGGTTCCCGAACTGCACCGCAGCCGCGAGGGCGACGCACGCCACGCCGAGCGTTCCCGCCTTGGTGGCCGCCTGCATGCGCATGTACGCGTCGGGCATGCGCAGGACGCCGATGCCCGCGAGCAGGCTGAACATCACGCCGAGCAGGAGCAGGCCGGCGACCAGGATGGGAGCGAAACTGGTCACGACTTGCCGCTCCAGACGCCGCGCACACGACGATCGAGGTACACCGCGAACGCGACCGTGCCCAGGAACAGGATGAGCGCCATGACGATCCCGACCGCGAGCAGCGCCGGGGTCTCGTACACCACGGCGAGCACGCAGATCAGCGCGACCGCGAAGTTCCCCATCAGGTCGAGCGCGACCACGCGGTCGGGCAGTTGAGGGCCTCGGATCAGACGGACCAGCGCACAGAGCAGCGCGACCGCGAGCGCGGCGCCCGCCAGCAGGAACAGCGCGACCAGTTCGTCGGACATGTCCAGCCGATGGTGACCGGACTCGATGCTCGCGAGCATGAACAGCGGGGTCATCGTGTCACCTCCAGGAGCCGTCGCTCGAAACCCTCGCGGATCTCTCGACGCACCACCTCGTGATCGGGAGCGTGCATGCAATGGACGAGCAGCGCCCTCCTGTCGGGCGTCACATCCAGCGTGAGCGTGCCGGGCGTCAGCGTGATCACATTCGCCAGCGTGGCGATCTCGGCGTCGGTCAGTTCCACCTCGAGCGGCACGAGGATCACCGCTGGTTTGAGACGCCTGAGCGGCGAGATCGTCCACCACGCGACGAGCAGGTTCGCCCGCACGAGTTCCCAGAGCAGGTACAGGAGGAACCGGATCGTCGCGAGCAGTTTGCGCGAATAACTGTCGCGCGAGCCGCGGGGCGTCGCGATCAGCAGGACGACGAACCCCACGACGAATCCCACGCCGACATTCGAGGGCGTGAACGGCCCGATCGTCGATGCCCAGAGCAGCGCGAGGAGCAGGTTGATAAGGAGGCGTTGGATCACGGGCGCGCCTCCATGAGTTCGGGGCCGCGGCCCATCACGGCGTCGCGGTAGGGAGTCGTGTCGAGCAACTGGCCCGCGGCGCGCTCGGCGAGGACGAACGCGACGCCTGCGCCCGCGCCGATGGTGAGCGTGATCAGCGCCATCGTGACGATCGGGGCGTACATGAACGCGAGGCGCCGCCGCGACGGGATCGTCGTGAGTTCACGCGCAGACTCTTCGCGGGGATCGTCGGTCCAGAACCCCTCGGCCCAGATCTTGGTCATCGAGTAGAGCGTGAGAAGACTCACGCCCAGTGACACCCCCACGATCCACCACTGGTGCGCGCCGATGCCGCCCTTCACGAGCATGAACTTCGCCCAGAAGCCCGACAGGGGCGGGATGCCCGCGAGCGAGAGCGCAGACACCAGGAACCAGACGCTCAGCCACGGGCGTTCTTTGTAGAGCCCCCCCACGCGCGCGAGTTCGCCCGTGTGGCGAAGCGCCTGGATCACGCCGGCGATGAAGAACAGGTTGGTTTTCACGATGATGTGATGGAAGATATAGAACACCGAGCCGGCCATCGAGAGCGTCGCGGCCGCGCGGAGCCCCGCGACGAGCGCAGGGTCGCCGCCCGCGTCCTCAAGCCGCGTCGCTTCGGCGCCCGCGACCAGCGCGACGCCCAGCCCCATCAGCATGTACCCGATCTGGCTGATGATGTGGAACGAAAGGATGCGCCGGACTTCCTGCTGGACCGCGGCGCCCAGGACGCCCGTCACCATCGTGAAGCCGGCGATCCAGAGGATGATCTCGCCCGTGACGAACGGCTCCTGCACGAAGATGAGCGTGAACACGCGGATGATCGCGTAGACGCCGACCTTCGTGAGCAGACCCGCGAAGAGCGCCGAGACCGCCGCGGGCGGCGTGTGGTAACTGGCCGGGAGCCAGAAGAAGAACGGGAACACCGCGGCCTTGATGCCGAACGCGACGAGGAACAGGATCGACACGGCCGTCACCAGCCCGCGATTCTCAACATCGGCGAGGCGCTCGGCGATGTCTGCGAGGTTGAGCGTGCCGACCATGCCGTACACGAGGCCCGTCGCCGCGAGAAAGAGCGTCGAAGAGAGCAGGTTCAGCGTGACATACTTGATGGCGCCTTCGAGTTGTCCGCGATCACCCCCCAGGGTGAGCAGCACGAAGGAGGACATCAGCAGGACCTCGAACCACACATAGATGTTGAAGAGATCGGCGCTGAGGAACGCGCCGGAAACGCCCGCGAGGAGCGCTTGCACGAGCGCGTAGTAGCCGAATCGTTCGCGCCGTTCGTCGACGCTGCCGAACGAATACACCACCGTCGCGAGCCCGACGACCGCGCCGAGCAGCGCCATGATCGCCGAGAGGATGTCCGCGGCGATGGTGATGCCGAACGGCGCGGCCCACCCGCCGATGCGCGTCACCAGCACATCCCCGTCGCGGACCTTCCAGAGAAGGGTGACGGCGGCGACCAGCGTCACCGATGTGCACGCCAGCGCGACGACGCGCTGGATGCGCACGCTCTTCCACGCGGCGACGCAGGCGATGAAGCCGAGCAGCGGGATCACGATCGGGCTGACGAGGAGGGCGTTCATCGGTCGGTGGTGGTGAGCCGGTCGAGGTCGTCCGTGCGCACCTCGTCGTAGGTCCGGCGCAGGAGCACGATGGTGTACGAGACGATGGCGAAACTGATGACGATGGCCGTCAGGATGAGCGCGAGGGGCAGCGGGTCGGTGAACGCGCCGTCGGGCGTGGTGGCGCCGGGATCGGTGAGCGGCGCGCCGCCGCGGACCCGCCGGCCCGCGCTGAAGATGAGCAGGTTCGACCCGTGCCCGATGAGCACGAGCCCGACGATGAGTTTCATCGCGCTGCGCCGGAGCATCATGTAGAGCCCGGCGGCGAAGAGCGCACCGACGGTGATGGACAGGAGCAGCGTCATCCCAGCGGCTCCTCGAGCGTGAGGACCATGACGAGTGTGACGCCCAGCACCGTGAAGTAGACGCCGAAGTCGAAGAGCAGCGGCGTGCCGACCTTCAGCGGGCCGATGCCCGGCGCCTCGAACGAGGCCCACATCGCGGTCATGAACGCGTAGTCGGGTCCGCCGAACGCGGGCGCGCACAGCGAGATCAGCGCGCTGATGAGCGCGAACGCGAGACCGACGCCGATCAGCGACATCGGCGAGACGCGGAGCAACCGCCGCGTCGCGGTCGAGTCGAACGCCATCGAGTGGAGCGCGAAGGCGGCGGCGGCCATCAAACCGCCCACGAACCCGCCTCCCGGCAGGTTGTGCCCGTTCAGCGTGACGATGACGGAGAACATGAGCAGCAGCGGGAAGATGAGCCGCGTGGCCGCGATGAGGATGATCGAGTTCATTGCTCATCCTCCGAACTCGGGAGGACGGTGCGGAGTCGCATGAGCGTGTAGACGCCGATGGCGGCGATGCCCAGCACGCTGATCTCCCCGAGCGTGTCGAGCGCGCGGAAGTCAACGAGGATGACATTGACGATGTTGCGCCCGTAGCCCTCGGTGTACGCGCGTTCGACCATCGCGTCGGAGACCGGCGCCCCCACGCGCACGCCGCGCGACACGAGGAGCGTGTACGCCATGAGCGTGCCGAACGCGAGCGACAGCGCGAGGTCGCCGATTTTCATCACGGGGCCGCTGAGTTGGCCGAAGCGCGGGAGGTGGTAGACGACGAGCACGAAGATGATGACGGTCAGCGTGTCCACGGCGAACTGGGTCATCGCCAGGTCGGGCGCGCCGTAGAGCACGAACAGCATCGCGATGCCGTACCCGATGGCGCCGAGGGAGGCCACCGCCGCGAGGCGTGATCGCGTCAGCGCGGAGAGCGCGGCGCCGCCGATCATCAGCACGAGCGTGGTGACCTCGATCGTGTCCACGGGGTTCAACGAGACCTCGAGGTCGCTCTGCGGGATCCGTGCGCCGCTCCTCCAGATCGCCCACCCGGCGAGCGCGATCAGCGTGATCACGACGGTCTTGATGTAGACACTGAGCGAGCCGTTCTGGAGCGTTCGGGTCGAGAACTTCGCGAAGCCGAGCACGCTCTCGAGGATGAGCGTGTAGGCGCGCTGGGGGCCGACGCGTTCCAGCGCGTGCGCGGGCGCGGTGAGTCGCCGCCAAGGCGAGCGGAGGAAATACAGCGCGGAACCGAGGATCGTCGCGCCGATGCTGATGCTCAGCGCGACGCTCGGCTTCAGGAGGTACGCGAGGTCGAGGTGCAGTTCGGGCCACAGGTCGGCCGCCAGACCGGCGACGGCGCCCGCGGCGGCACGCGAGAGCGGCGCCGCGAAGATGACGGGCGCAATCGCCGTGATGATCCCGAGCGACGCGAGAACGACCGGGCCGGCGAGGATGCGCCACCCGCACTCGTGCGCCTCGGCGAAACGCTCGTTCGCGTCCTCGTGGGTCTTGGGGCCGAAGAACGCGCGCCAGCCGATCAGCCACGCAGCGGTGACCATGAAGAAGCCCGAAAGGCACGACACCGCGACCACGAACCACAGCGCCCATTCGGCGTGCGTGGCGCCCTTGAGGAACAGTTCCTTCCCCGCGAAGCCGAGGGTCGCCGGGAAGCCGGCCATCGACAGCGCCGCGAGCGCGGCGCAGGCGGCGGTGACGGGCATCTTTCTCGCGAGGCCTCCCCCCTGCTCGAGGTCCTTGATGTGCGCGCCGTGGTCGAGGCTCCCCGCGACCAGGAAGAGCGTGCCCTTGAACAGCGCGTGCGCGAGGAGGTACACCATCGCGGCCTCGGCGGCGCCGAGCCCGATCAGCATCAACATCGCGCCGAGGGACGACACCGTCGTGTACGCGAGGATGCGCTTGGCGTAGGTCTCGCGCGTGGCGAGGTACGCGGCGAACGCGGTGGTGAACCCGCCGAATATCACGAGGGCCTCGCCCCACCACTCGACGCCCACGAACGCGGGCGACATCCGCGCCGCGAGGTAAACGCCCGCCTTGACCATGGTGGACGAGTGCAGGTACGCGCTGACGGGCGTGGGCGCCTCCATCGCGCCGGGGAGCCAGAAGTGGAACGGGAACGCCGCGCTCTTCGTGAACGCGCCGAGCAGCACCAGCCCGATGATCCAGGGCGTTGCTGAGTCGGCGAGCATCCACGAGTGATCGCTCGCGAGCAGTTCCGAGATCGACCATGTGCCGGCGCGCGTGCCGAGCATCACCAGCCCCGCGAGCAGCGCGACGCCGCCCAGCCCGGTCACGAGCAGCGCCTGGAGCGCGGACTTGCGGGCCTTCTCGCGTTCGTGATCGAACCCGATCAGCAGGTACGAGGTGATGCTCGTGAGTTCCCAGAAGATGAAGAGGAGGACGATGTTGTCGGCGAGGACGAGCCCGAGCATGGCCGCCATGAACGCGATGAGCGTCGCGTAGAAGCGGCCGAGTTGGCGGTTCCCTTCGAGGTACTCGCTGGCGTACGCGAGGACGAACGCGCCGACGCCCAGCACGAGCATCGTGAACAGGAGCGACAGGCCGTCGAGCCGCGCCGCGAGCGCGACGGAGAGCCCGTCCACCCAAGGCCGCGATTCGAGGAGCGTCTCGCCCGCGAGGACCGACGCGCCCTGGGTCGTGGCGATCCAGACCGCGAGGGCGGCGGGCACGAGCGCGAAGAGCACGCCGCTCCAGCGTCGCGCGGGTCCGAGCGCACGGTGCAGCGTCGGCGCCAGCGCCGCGAGTATCGCCAGAATGCCCACCGAACCGAGCAGCATGCGATCCGCCGATCTCAAACACCGGAGAAATGAACGATGAACCGGGGCGGAGAGGATACCCGATCCGATCGCCCCCGGTTGGGCGTGGGCGCTCCGGTGCGGTATGTTGTTCGGACCCTATAGGTCAGGAGGAACGACGATGGATGACGCCCTGCGCACTCCCGATGCGCCGCACGCCGCCCCGGTGCTGGGGAAGGACCGCATCGAACTGCTGGACGCGCTGCGCGGGTTCGCGCTCCTGGGCATCCTGCCCATGAACATGCCGATCTTCGCGTACTACACCTATCAGTTCTTCCAGCCGAACATCCAGGGCGGCTTCGAGGGCGTGAACTTTCTGGCGTGGCTCTTCGGGCATGTGTTCTTCGAGTTCAAGATGATGACGATCTTCACGGCGCTGTTCGGCGCCGGGATCGTGGTGTTCACGACCCGCGCGACGGAGAAGTCGGGCCGCTGCGCCGGGCTGTTCTACCGGCGCATCACATGGCTGTTCCTGTTCGGGCTGATCCACGCGTACCTGATCTGGGAGGGCGACATCCTCTTTATGTACGCGGTCGCCGGCGCCTTCGCCTTCCTGTTCCGCAAGTGGCGCCCGCGCTGGCTGATCGTGATCGGCCTGCTCACCATCCTGCAAACGCCGGCGTTCAACGCCCTCACATCGTGGTACTTCACCACGGCGCACAGCGCGTACGAGGCGGTGCAGGCGGGCGAAGAGATCCCGGGCTGGCAGCAGGGCTTCGCGGACTCGTACCCCGAGGCGATCGCGGACTTCACGCCGACGGAGCAAGCGCTCGAGGGAGAGCGTGCCGCGTTCACGGGCGGGTACCTTGATCTCTTGCCCCAGCGCGCGCAGGCGGCGGCGGAATGGGAGTTCATGTTCTTCCCGATGATGTTCTTCGGCCGCATCTTCGGCGTGATGCTGTTCGGCATGGCGGCGCTGAAACTCGGCGTGCTCACCGGCCTGCGATCCCAGAAGTTCTACCTCTGGATGATGGCGATCGGGTATCTCGTCGGCATCCCGATTGTCGCGGTCGGCGCCAAGATCTGGGTCAATAGCGGGTTCGATGTCCTGATGTTCTTCAAGGTGACGAACGCGAACTACTTCGGCTCGCTGTTCGTCGCGGCGGGGCACATCGCGCTCGTCGCGCTGATCGTGAAGGCGGGTGTCCTGCGGCGACTGATGGATCGCCTGATGGCGGTGGGGCAGATGGCGTTCACGAACTACATCGCGCACTCGGTGATCTGCGCCCTGCTCTTCTACGGGTACGGCTTCGGATTGTGGGGTGAGGTCAGCCGCGCCGGGTTGTGGGGCATCGTCGCGCTGATCTGGATCGCGCAACTGTTGTGGAGCCCGTGGTGGCTGAAGCGGTTCCGCTTCGGGCCGCTGGAATGGCTGTGGAGGTCGCTGACCTACTGGAAGCGTCAGCCGATGAAGCGGGTGGGGTAAGAGCCGAGGCCCCCTCCCCGGCCCTCCCCCATCTTCGATAGGGGAGGGAGCAAGAAAAGACGATCTTTGGCCCCTCACCCGTCGACTCTGCGAGTCGTCGACCTCTCCCCAGAGGGGAGAGGTTCAGAGAAGTGGACGAAGCGTGCGTGCAAGGAGTGCGCCGACGTGTTCGCGGCCGCGGGCCGTGCGCAGGAGCGCGTTGTTCACTTCGATCTCGATCCCTAGGTAGCGCGACGCGGGGAATGCGGCGCGGAGCGCAGTGGTGTGGCCGTCGGATGTGCCGCGGTACGGCAGGTTCATCTTCACGCGGAGGTCGGCGGCGTCGGGATCGGCGTTGATCGCGCGGCGCCAGGATTCGCAGAACGCCTTCTCGCGCGGGCGGCTTGGGTCAAAGAGCAGGCCGATCTCGAGTTCGCGCGTCTTGCCGTCGAGCGCGGGCGTGAAGGAATGCACGGAGAGGTGCAGGACTGGCGCGGGGGCGTGGGCGATGTGTTCGCGCACGGCGGCGCGCCACGGCGTGTAGTGACGCTCGATGATCGCCCGCTTGGCGTCGTTGTCGAGGTCGCGCGTGACGGCGCTGAACAGTGATGACGAATCGGACGAACGGTTGAGTTCGACGACGAGGCGCGAGACCTCGCCCACGAACAGCGGCGCCGCAAGCGACGCGGCGAGTCGCTCGGCGACCGCCAGCGCGCCGGGGTCGTACCCCCTGTGGGTCTTGAGCAGCGCGCGGTGCGGCCGAAAGAGCGCGGCGAGATCGTCGGGAACGCGGTTGGTCGCGTGCTCGCAGGTCACCACGGCGTGGCCGACGGCGCGGCTCATGCGACGAACATCCGGCCTTCGTTCAGGCAGACGCAGAGTTGGCGGTAGATCTCCTGGACGCGCGTCTTCGAGGGCGAGTTTCCCGTCTGCGCCAGGATGCGTCGGGAGAGCGTGCCGGCCGCGAAGATCGTCGAGAGCGGCGCGTGCCAAGGAGACTCGGGATCGATCACGCGCGAGGAGAGTTCGCGCCACAGTTCGCCCGCGGTGATCGCGTCTGCGTCGATGCCCAGCGCGCGGAGCAGCGGCGTGTGGTCGAGGATGCCGCGGTCCCCGTCGCGGATGCACCGGAGCAGCATGTCGTGGAGCGGTTCGACCTCGACGGCGCGCTGGTCGGCGGTCGTTGACCATTGCTCATCGCACAGCGCGCGGATCGCGGCGGTGACGAGGGCGACGATCGCGCAGTCGGCGAGCGGGCACTCCTGGATGTCGACCACGCGGATCTCGATGGAGCCGCGGTCGAATCGGGCGATGGCGCCGCGTGAGTTGAGCCACTCGTGCTGGAGCGTTCCCTCGGGATCGAGCGGCGCGATCTGCTCGTAGATCGAGCGAAGGAGGGAGTTCTCGTACTCGTCGCGGGTGAATACCTGTTCGGGGATGACCTTGGCGGCGACGAGCGGGACGCGTTTCGAGTTGTTGCGGTACACCTCGAGCCGGTTGTCGAGCAGGCCCGTGACCTTGCCGTCCATGATGGGCGAACTCGCGGCGAGCCCGGGGATGAGCGGGAGGATCAGGCGGATCGCGGCGTGGAGGCGGCCGAACTCCTCGTCGCTCTTGAAGGGGAGATTGATGTGTGTGGATTGAAGGTTCGCCCAGCCGTGCCCGGTGCACTTGAAGATGCGGTCGTACGCCGCGTACACGGCGCCGAACGCGTGGGGCCAGAGGCGCATCTCTCCGTGGGGCTCCATCCACGGGTGCATCGCGCCGGGCATGAGCAGCGCGTTGTGCTTGCTCAGCATCTCGTTGATGCGCTGGGCGTGATCCTGGAACACGGCCGCGGCGCGGGGGAGGTCGTCGGTGGGCTCGGTGGTTTTGAGTTCGACGACATGGAGGACGAGTTCGTTTGACCACGAGACGAGCGCGTCCTCGCCGTCGGGGTAGGCGTCGCCCGAGTTGTCGCCGCTGATCTCGCGGAGCAGCGTGTCGGTGATGGGTCGGATGTCGAGCGTTTCGGCGTCGACGATCATGTACTCGAGTTCGACGCCGATCTTCTCGAAGAGTCCGATGTCGAACGGGTATGGTCGACCCACTGGGCGGTCCTTTCGGGGGATGCTGGTTCAGCGCGCGGAGGCGCGGCGTTCTTCGAGCCGTTTGACGAAGAAGGAGATGATCTTGCGGTAGAGTTCGTCGCCCAGGACACGGTCTTCGAAGCCGCGGTCGATGGACGGGTTGTCGTTGATCTCGATCACCATGGGCCGGCCGCGGACCTCCTTGATGTCCACGCCGTAGAGCCCGCCGCCGATGGCGCGCGCGGCGCGGACGGCGAGTTGGACGACCTGCTCGGGCGCGTCGGCGACGGGGAAGGTGTCGACCATGCCTTCGAGGGCGGCGCCGCCGTCGTTGTCGTGCT
This sequence comes from uncultured Phycisphaeraceae bacterium, assembly GCA_964350875.1. Lineage (GTDB taxonomy): Bacteria > Planctomycetota > Phycisphaerae > Phycisphaerales > UBA1924 > JAHBXC01. Next base: position 42,037 of record CAYGLT010000011.1, read on the forward strand.
TGATGATCTGCCAGTGCGCGCGGGCCATGTGGTACTTGCAGACATAGAGGGGCTCGCCGTCGAGCACGCCGACGCGCCAGTCGAAGGGCGTGGGCACGAACTCCTGCGCGAGGAGGAGTTCGGATTGTTCGAAGAGTTCCGCCGCGCCCTTGTCGAAGGCTTCGTGGGTCTCGAACTTCTTGACGCCCGTGCTGAAGGAGCCGTCGGGCTGCTTCACGACGCACGGGAAACCGATGCGCTCGGCGACGAGGCCCGCGGTCTGCTCGGCGAAGATGACCGTCTTCGGCGCGCGGAGCCGCGTGCGTTCGAGCAACTCCGCGAGGAAGACCTTGTTGGTGCATCGCACGATCGAGTCGGGGTCATCGATGACCACCAGCCCCTCGGCGGCGGCGCGGCGGGCGAATCGGTACGAGAAGTGGTTCACGCCCGTGGTGACGCGGATGAACAGCGCATCGAACTCGGCGACGCGGCCGAAGTCTTCACGCTGGATCAGTTCCACGCGGAAACTCTGCTCCTCGGCGGCCTCCACGAACTTCTCGATCGCGCCGGGATCGCTCGGGGGGAGTTGCTCCTCGGGATCGACGAGGATCGCCATGTCGTACTTCGACGGCTTGGGCGAGCGCGGCGCGCGGGTGGGGTTCGCGAAATATCGCTGCGCCATTTCGGCGGCGAAGGGGCGGTGGGTCTCGGGGATATCCGAGAGCGCGATGACGCGCAGGGACTCGAGTTCCCACGATTCTTCGTCGTGCCTGCGAAAAGTCGCGCGGAGGAAGGGCGCGGGGAACTGGTTGAACAGCGCCGTCGCAAGGCGGTCGTAGCGCTTGGCCATGTTGCGGCCGAAGTAGATGCTCAGGTCAAAGTGATCGGAGCGGATGCCCTTGAACGCGGTCTTGAGGAGTTTCTCGGCGTCCTGGGCGGCGATGCGGATGATGGGCTGGAGACGCAGGTCCTGGATGGTTTTGATCGACGGGAGCGGGCGATGGCCGCGCGCCTGCGCAAGGAGCGAGACGTAGTACCCGAGGGTCTGGTACTTGTACGAGCGGCAGAGGTTGTAGACCTTCGCGCGGCGCATCACGCTGTACTTGCTGTGCGTGACATAGTCGGACGCGGAGACGACCTCGATGTTGGCGCCCGCGTCCTCGGGGAGTTCGAGGGGGAACTTCTTGGGGTTGTCGAGCACGATCAGGGAGATCACGCGCGGCTCTTTCTGGTGGACGCGCTCGGCGGTTCGATGATGAGCATGTTGGCGTCGTAGGTGAGCACGCCCAGCATGATCGCGCCGACGAGGCGTTCGATGGTGACGGTGTAGCGGTGGCCGCCGTAGCCGGGGTTCTCGTGGAGGGGATCGGCGACTTCGACGGCGCGGGATCGCTTGTCGAGACCGCACAGCACGACGAAGTGGCCCATCGGGTAGCCGGCGATGTCGTCGTAGGCGCTCTTGTTGTCGCCCAGATCACGCTCGCGGGCGCAGTGATAGAGGTATGTGGACGAGAGCCCGGTGAGGATCGGGACCTTGCGCTTGAGGAACTTGCGAATCAGCCCGGGGGTGAGGTCTTGGAAACGGACCCTGCCGCCCAGTTCGAGGAACTGGAGGTAGCCCTCGGTGGCGATGGTCCGCTTGCCGCCGACTTTGGCGTCGGCCTGGGCCTGGAGTTTGGCGGGGAGTTGGCGGTGGCACTCGTCGTCGTCGCCGTCGAACCATGTCGGGTCGAAGACATTGAGGTTGTAGGTGTAGATGGTGGCGGTGTAGCCGCGCTTGAGGGCGTGGCACGCGAGGAGGACGGCGAGGGTGCCGCCGTCTTCGAGGCGGGTGATCTCGCCGATGACCTGCTCGAGGGGGAGTTCGTCGTCGAAGTAGGAATAGACCGCCTGCAGGCATGTCGGGCCGCAGGTCGTGTCGTCGGGCTGTGCGAGGATCTGGAGGTCGAGCCGGGTTTTCACGGAGTCCGGTCCGGGCAAAGCAGGGGCGGGGGTGATCGAAGTGCCGAACAATATGTATCGGTCGCGGGCGTGCCGCGGCTGAGCCCTTGCGTGTGCCTCACCATGAACCAGTCCAACCCCGCCCCTTCCCCCGCCGCAGCCGATGCCTCTCCAACCGTGAAGGGCGAAGCGTTCGTGATGTTCGCGTTCGATCTGGGCCTGACAGTCGATCTGGAGTCGGCCGGTCGGCTGCTCCGCGATTCGGCCCAGCGCAAGGCGGTTCGGCGACCCGGCCGCGCGCCCGCGCCGGCGTGGTTCGAGTACGAGCCGGCGCCCCTGCGTGTGATCCGGGAATCGGCGCCGCTGGAGATCCGGGGACGGCGCACGGAGCCGATCGTCGAGTGCACGATCTACGACTTCGGCGCGGCGTCGGTGGTGTACCGCCTGCCCATCGAGGGGACACTCGACGATCTGATCGCGCTGTCTGCGGCCCTCGACGCGGACACCTCGTTCCGCGCCCAGGCGCGGGCGCTGGTCGAGCGGCTATCAGCGGACATCTCGGGAGCCATCGCCAAACCTTCGATCGGCTCGCTCATCGAGGACTACGCGGTCTTCGCGCTGCGCGAGTGGACGATGCCCGAAGGGTGGGCTCTGGACGACCTGATCATCGCGAACGCGATGCCGCTGACGCAAGTCTTGCAAGGCGACGCGTCGCCCCTGAGCGCGGGGATGACGGCGGATCTGCTGCGCTCGCGGCTGTCGTACACGCCGCGCGACGCGGCGATCATCGACTGGAACGCGGCGGTGCTGTTCGATCCGGAGCCGGACGATGTGCTGGTGCTGCTCGAGCACGCGAATGTCGAACTGCTGGAGATGCGCGTGCTCGACGCGCAGTTGGACGGCCTGCTGGAACGAGCGGGCGCTCTTCTGAGCGCGCAGGGGAAGCGTCGCTACTGGCCGCTGGGCCCGAGCGCCCGGGACCTGCAGACCCTCGCGGAACTGCAGACGGACAGTTCGCTGATGTTCGAGGGCGTGAACAACGCGCTGAAACTGTTCGGCGATCAGTACCTCGCGCGGGTGTACCGCGTCGCGGCGGAGAAACTGCACCTGCCCGATTGGGACGCGGCGGTGCTCCGCAAACTGGCGACGGCGGAGAGCATCCACGACAAGATCGCGGGATTCCTGTCGGCCAGGCGTATGGAAGTCCTGGAGGTGGTGATCGTGCTGCTGATCCTCGTGTCGATCGTGCTGCCGTTCTTCGGCATCAAGTGACCCGGGGCGTCAGCGTGCGGCCTTCTGGGCGAGTTCGGCGAGGGCCTTGATGTCTTTGTTCGCGATGATCGGCGCGATCTGCGCGGGTTTCACGCCGAGATTCGTCAGCGCGAGTTCGGCGGTCTTCCAGAGCCTCGCGGCCTTCTTCGGATCGTCCGCGAGGTAGATCTCGGAGACGGTCTCGGCGAGTTTGGTCGCGTTGATCGTGTCCTTGTGCTCGTAGTAGCGGTTGACGATGCCCTTCTGGTATTTGGTGAGGTGCTGTCCTTTGGCCATGCGGTGACGATATCAGCGCGCGAGCCGCCGAGCGAACCACTCGAGCAGTTCGGGTGAAGGCTCGTCGCGATGATCGAGGAGCGGGAGCGTGAGGGTCTGCTTCGCGCTGAGTTTGATGGCGTCGGGCGAGAGCGCGGCGCCCGCGAACTGTCGGGCCGCGAACGCGGTGGAGATCGGCGAGAGCAGCGACGCGTGCACGGCCCGGAGCGTGTCGAGCGGCGCCGGATCGTCGGGCGCGGGGGTGATGGTGATGACGGGAACGCACGGGACGAGTTCGCCGCGGAGATCGAGGAGCGGTTCGAGGACGCGCGTCTGCGTGGCGAGGAGGATCTTCGGGACGAGGCGCGCGCGGAGCCAGTCGCCGAGGTCCGTGTCGCGCTCGATGCGTTCCCGATCCACGCGCGGCGCCTGCCATTTCTGCTTCAGGATGCGCGTCGGGCGCTCGCCCCAGAGCGAGCGATCGCGGTCGATCAACCCCGAGGTGATCAGCCGAGGGAACCCGCGTTCCAACTCGTCTCGTGCGCACAGATCACGCACATGCGCGTCCTCGACGATGCAGCCCTCCAGCCCGTAGTACTGATCGCGGAAGTCCGCCGTCGCCCGCGCGAGGTCGCCGATCACGCGATCCGTGCGCACGGCGCAGTCAGGTATCTCGCTGACCTCGGGAATCAGCGCGCGCCAGAACTCGCCGCGGGGCGCGATTTCGTGCACAAAGGGTCGAAAAGCGAGCGAGATTTCGCGCGCGGTTTCGGCCCGGGGGTTTCCCAGGCGCACCATCGGTGCGCACACACGGATGCTTGCGTCGAACACCGGTTCGTCGTCGAACCACATCGCGTCGACCGCGCATCGACCGGCGATGTGCGCACGAACGCCGGAGGCGTCGCGCGTGGAGAGGATCGCTCTCGGCAGCACCAGCGCGCACCTGCCGCCTGCCCGGAGCACCGTCGTCGAGAGCAGCCAGAACGCGCCCGCGGCGTCGGCGTAGCCCTTCACGATCCCACCCGACCACTTGCGAACACTCGCCGCAACCTCGCGCGGACTCGCCGTCTCGCGCGCCAGTTGATTCAGATACGGCGGGTTGCCCACGACCGCGTCGAACCGCTCCTCGCCCAACAGCGCCGGACCGGCGCGCAGCGCATCAGCAACCATCACGCGCGGCGACGCATCGTGCGCCAACGCGCGCAGCGCATCCGCGCAAGTGCTTGCCGCGGCGTCATCAATATCCACGCCCGTCACGCAACGCTCGACAACCTCCCGCGCGGCGCCGCACTCCCCCACTCTTCCCAGCGCCTCGATGATCCGCTTCGCGGCCGGAACGAGGAACGCGCCGTCGCCGCACGACGGATCCAGCACGCGCAGCGCGAGCAGCGCCCCGCGCGGATCGCTCGACCCGCACGCCGCCTCGATCGCCGGGTCCAGCGCGTAGTCCAGCAACCGTTCGACCAGCGGCGCCGGCGTGTACCACGCCCCCAGCGCCTTGCGCGAGCGTCGAGATGGCGGGGCCGCGAAACTCACCCTCCCAAAATCGGTTGCCCCCGGCTCGGAACGCCAACCGGTCTTGCCACAAAGTTCATCCAGAAAGTGTTTGGCGGGCCTGCATCTCCAGATTACATTGGGCGACACGCTGGGCCGTGGGTGCGCCACCGGGCGTCGGGCTTCGCACATTTCTGGCATCCGTAGTACGAGGCATCTCATGTCACGAATCACCGCCACTGCGCTCCTGTCCCTCATGTCGTTCACCTCGGTGCACGCCGAGGTCACCATGGTCCCCCAGTGGCCGCTCCAGGGCTCGCAGCCCGAGGAATGGTTCGGCTATTCCGTCGGAGGGGGCGGGGATGTGAACAATGACGGGTACGACGATGTGATCATCGGCGTCGTCGCGTATCCGAGTCCCGGCGGATCGAACACCGGGCTGATCCACATTCGCTCCGGTCGCGACGGCACCACGATCCGAACGATCGAAGGCCAGAATTTCAATGTTGGGTTCGGTCGAGCGGTCGCGAACGCAGGGGATGTCAATAATGACGGCTTCGACGATGTGATCGCGGGGATGAGCGCCGACGACACCGGCGGCAACAACGCCGGCGCCGCCGTCGTGTATTCAGGCATGGACGGATCGGTCCTGCACACATGGAACGGGACCGCGTTCAACCAGATGCTCGGGTCCATGGTCTGCGGCGCCGGCGATGTCAATAACGACGGCTTCGACGATGTGATGGTCACCACGAACACACAGACACTCGTCTATTCCGGCGCCAATGGCTCTGTCATCCACGCCTTCGCCGGATCGGCGGCGATCGGCGCCGGCGGCGACATCAACAACGACGGTTTCGACGATGTGATCATCGGCGCACGCGCCGGCGGCCCGGTGAATGTGGTCTATGTCTACTCGGGCGCCACGGGCAACGGGCTGCGCACCATCTTTGAACCCGAGGGCTCCGACGACTTCGGCACAGCCGTCGCCGGCGCAGGCGATGTCAATAACGACGGCGTACCCGACATCATCGTCGGCGCGCATGCCCTCGGAGAGTCTGCGCCCGGCGAGGCCTTCGTGTACTCCGGCGCCGACTGGTCACTCCTTCACCACTTCGAGGGCGTGGGAAACAACGGCCTGTTCGGCTCCGCCGTCAGCGCTGCAGGCGATGTCAACGCCGATGGCTTCGACGATGTCATGGTCGGCGCGCCGTTCCCCTACACAGGGTCCAATCCCGGAGTCGTCCGGGTGTTCTCCGGCGCAGACGGTTCGGTCCTCTACACATTCAGCGGCGTCGGCGTGGGTGGCGAGCTCTTCGGCTCTTCGCTCGCGCTCGCCGGAGACCTCAACGGCGACACCCACCCCGATCTCATCATCGGCGCGTATCGCGAAGGCAACAACGGGAATCTCCCCGGGGCCGCGCTCATCGTCATGAGCGTGGAAACCGCCGGCCCCCCTCTCTGCGAGGGCGACACCAACGGGGACGGCGAGGTCAACTTCACCGACCTCAACGCAGTCCTCTCCCGCTTCGGCCTGATGTGCCCGTAACCCGACACACACACCGCCCGTCTTCATTCACTTCCCACCCCGCTTTGCGGTAGACTCGCCGCCCCGCCGCGCTCTGCGTCGGCTTCGGGTGCTCGCGCGTGCGCACCCGAACCGATCGTGCCCGCTCCGCGCGGGCCGCGAGCATCTATGGCCTCATCCCTGCTCATCCTGCTCGACGACATCGCCGCCATCCTCGACGATGTCTCCGTCCTCACCAAGGTCGCCGCAAAGAAAGCCGCGGGCGTGCTGGGCGACGACCTCGCCCTCAACGCCGAGCAGGTCTCGGGCGTGCGCCCCAGCCGCGAACTGCCCGTCGTCTGGGCCGTCGCGAAGGGATCGGTGCTCAACAAGACGATCCTCGTCCCCGCCGCGCTCGCCATCAGCGCGCTCATCCCGTGGGCCATCACCCCCCTGCTCATCGCGGGCGGCGCCTACCTCTGCTACGAGGGCGTCGAGAAAGTCGCGCACAAGTTCTTCCACAAGGACCACCCGCCCAAACCGCCCCGCGACGACGCCACGCCGACCGAAGTCGCCGACGCCGAGCAGCGCGCCGCCGCCGACCTCGCCAAACGCATCGCCGCCGAGAAGTCCAAGGTCCGCGGCGCCATCCGCACCGACTTCATCCTCTCCGCCGAGATCATCGTCATCACGCTGGGAACCGTCGCGGACGAACCGTTCGCGACACGCGTGGGCGTCCTCATCGCCATCGCGTCGCTGATGACCGTCGGCGTCTACGGCCTCGTCGCGGCCATCGTGAAGATCGACGATCTGGGACTCATGCTCACCGAGCGCGCGTCCGCCGCGTCGAAGGCGCTTGGTCGCGCGATCCTCGCCGCCGCCCCATGGCTGATGCGCGGCATATCGGTCCTCGGCACCGCCGCGATGTTCCTCGTGGGAGGAGGCATCCTCGTCCACGGCGTCGGGCCCCTCCACCACGCGAGCGAATCGCTCACGCACGACCTCACCCAGCCATGGAGCACCATCGCGGGGATGCTCTTCAACGGCGTCGTGGGCATCGCCCTCGGAGCGGCCGTGCTGGGCGTGGTAACGCTGGGGAAGCGGGCTG
>CAYGLT010000012.1:0-48998 GCA_964350875.1 uncultured Phycisphaeraceae bacterium
AGTCGCCGAACGACCAGTTGCCGAGCATCTCGAAGAAGGTGTGGTGGTAGGTGTCGCGGCCGACATCCTCGAGGTCGTTGTGCTTGCCGCCCGCGCGGATGCACTTCTGGCTGTTCGCCGCCCGCGTGAGCCCGTCGAACTCCGACCCGGGCTCGACCTGCCCGAGGAAGATCGGCTTGAACTGGTTCATCCCCGCGTTCGTGAACAGCAGCGTCGGGTCGTTATGAGGGACGACCGGCGACGACGGCGTGAAGCGATGGGCGTGCTTCTCGACGAAGAAATCGATGAACTGCTTGCGAACCGTGTTGACCGAATGGGTGTTCGAGGGCATGGCCGCGATTGTAGACCCCCGCGCCCGCGGCCCCGGACCGCCGATCACGCCCGGGCGGCTTCCACCGGGCTGACCAGCGTCCCCAGGTCCACCCCGTCGCCCGTGATCGACACGCGGACCTCGTCGCCGGCTCGCAGGAACCGCGGCGGGTTGCGCCCGGCGCCCACGCCCGAGGGCGTCCCGGTCAGGATCACGGTCCCGGGGAGCAGCGTTGTCCCCTTCGACAGTTCCGCGATGAGAGTCGCGACCGGGAAGAGCATGTCGCCCGTGCGTCCGTCCTGCATCACCTCGCCCGCGACCATCGTGGTCAGGCGGAGCGACTGGGGATCGGGGACTTCGCTCGCGGGCGTCACCTTGGGGCCGAGCGGGCAGAACGAATCGAACGACTTGCCGCGGCTGAACTGCCCGCCCGCGCCCTCCTTCTGCCACCACCGCGCCGACACATCGTTCGCGCAGCAGTACCCGAGCACGACTTCCATCGCGCGCTCGATCGGGACATCGCGGGCCGGTTCGCCGATGATCACCGCGAGTTCGCCCTCGAAGTCCACCTGCCCCGTCGCGCTCATCGCGCCGCCCGTCGCGGGATCTTCGCACGCGGCGGGGATCACGATCGGCTTGCCGCTCAGGGTGAGCGAGCCGGGGTACTTCAGGAACACCATCGGGCGGGTGGGCGCCTCGGCGCCGCGCTCCTTGGCGTGCTCGGCGTAGTTGCGTCCGATGCCAATCGCGCAGGTGAGCGGGATCTCTCCGGAGGCAACGCCCGGCACGCGGACCGCCATGACGGCGCCGCGATTCGGGTCGATAGGGATCAGGTCGTAGGCCATGGCGGCGAGTGTAGCCGCAGCCCGCTCATTGCTGCTGGGTGCCCATCTGGGCCTTCCTCGCCTGATCGGAGATCGAATCGGCGAAGTCCAGCGACGCGCGGAACTCGGCCATGTTCTCCGGCTCGGGGAAGATGCGGTCCATGATCGCGACCTGCTCGGCGTTCTCGGCGTCGCGCACGATCTCGTCGCGCAGCGCGTCGTAGGTGAACTGGCGGATGATCAGCGGCGTGCGACGCCACAGGATCGCCTGATCGTCCAGACCGAGTTCGCCGCCCACGATGAGCCGGAGCAGCATCATCGCCGCCATCGTCTCGAACCTGCGCGGCATGACCTCCATGCGCTCGGTCTGATCATCGGCCATCGTGCGCCGCAGGTTCTCGTCCATGTACATCGCGTGCACGCGACGCGCGTAGTCGTAGTTCGAGCGGAAGAGTTCCTGGTTCCCCGCAAGCAGACCCTTGATGTACGCCTGCCTCAGCGCGCCGGTCGTCTCTTCGGTCGCGACATACGGGGTGGTGACCGCGTCCTGCAGTTCCGCCTCGACGAACTCCGCGAGGGGCTTGGTGAGCCGGTCCTCGAGCGCGACCGAGTCGTAGATGTTCAGGCCCTCGAAGGTGCGCAGGCGGTCGTACCAATACTGCGCCTCTTCGATCCGCCCCACGCGGTAGAGCAGACGCACCGAATCGGCCATGAAGTTCTCGTACCCCGCGCCGTAACTGGTGTAGACGCGGCCCTCGGTCAGGAACACATCCTCGCGCTCGCTGGCCTTCTCGCGCATCTCCTCGAGCAGGTCGCCGTACACCCGGATGAAATCGAGATTGGGCAGCGCGGTGTACGAATCGGAATAGATGTTGTAGTACAGATCGCCCGAGCGGCGGAGTTCCTGCACGGCGTGGAGCGCGATGCGGTTCGTGTTGGTGAGGTCGAAGTCCGAGATGTTCTCGCGCTGGGTGGCCATCTCGTCGCCGCGCAGCGACCAGTAGAGCGCGTGCGTCGACGGGTGGCGCCAGTCGAGCGGGCCGAACTTCTCCGTGTACCGGATCATCCGCCCGATTTCCATCTTGTAGTCGTGGACGAGGATCCCCTTGCGGATCGTCACGATGAGCAGCGGCCACGCCTCGCGGAACTCGGGATCGCGCATCAACGCCGCCAAGGCGTCGTTGCGCATCTCCTGATTGATGCCCAGACCCGCGGCCCGTGCGCCCTGCGACTCGGACAGCGTCAGGTACACCTCGATGCTGCGCAGCAGATCCGCGTTCGGGTCGAGACCCGCCTCGTCCTTCAGACGCTGCACCAGCGTGGCGATCGCGGGAACCCGCTTCTCGGCGGCGGCGATGGAATCAGGCGCCGAAGCGAATTTCTGCAGCCACCTCACCCGCTCCTGCGTGCGCTCCTCGAAGGTGCGCCCGAGTTTGGGCGGCGGACCCAACGCGATGGTCCACTCTTCCGCCAACTTGCGCTTGTAGTACTGGTTCGCGTCGTCGTAGACCGCCTGGACCTTGTGGTTGAAGATCCACGCGAGTTCCTTGTGGAGCAGCGGGTCGGCCGGGTTCTTCGCGATCGCCTCGTCGCGCAGCAGGTCGATGCCCGCCTTCACCCACATCCAGCGTTCCTCGGCGGTGTCCGTCGCGACCGAGATGTTGTACGCCATGTTCCACGCGTGGAAGACCCACACGCGCGGGAAGCGCGGCTGCAGGCGGGTGATCGCCTGCGCGAGGTCCATCGACTCGTAGAACCGCCCCTCTTCCTTCAGTTTCTGCGCGCGGATCCAGAGGATGTTCGCGAAGACGCCGCGGAACGCCCCCAGCGCGATGCCGATGGCCACCTCCGGAGGATCGCCGTCGGTGGCGCGGTCCGCGTACACGAGTTGCGCGCGCCCGGCCTCCGCTGAGAGCGCGGTCGTGAGCACGCCCGAGCCCATGAGCCCGCCGGCCGCGACGACCCCCGCCATGATCTGGATGCGTCTTGCCTGGTCCAATGCCGTGCTCCGCGTGCGGCGGCGATCCCCGCCGTCGCTCCGTTCATCCTTACTTGCCTGAATAGGTTGCGAGTTCGCGCTTGCGGAAGATCAACCAGCCGCCGAACAGCATCGCGGCGGAACTGAGCACCAGCGAAATCGCCCCCTGAAGCAGTGTGCCCCACGGGATGATCCGCCCGTCCACGAGGTCGGAGGTCGGGCGCAACTCGCCGTACCACTTGAACACCCACGCGATCGGGACGGCCACGCTCCTGATCGCGATGGCGAAGAAGTCGAGATCTCCCTCCAGCGTGCGCACCGAGTACTGCTCGAGCGCCTCGTTGAGGAAGGGCGAACTCTCGGCGGCGAGCAGGATCACGAACGCCGTCAGGCACGCGACCGGGAAACTCAGGAACGTCGCGCAGGCCACGCCGACCGCGGCGATGAAGCAGAGTTTCAGCCACAGCACCGCGATGACGCGCACATAGTTGCCCTCGAAGGTCCCCGCATTGGCGAGCACCTGGAGCGAACCGGGCTCGAACGCGATCGAGAGCCGGTTGGTCATCTGCGTCTGCGGGTTCCCGTTGATGATCTCGATGACCAGAATCCCGTTCTCGCTGATCGCGTCGGCGGGGATCTGCATCGTCTGCGCAGCATCGAGTGAGGTCTGTCGCGGCACGAAGTACTTCCCGCCGAAGACGAACGAGATCTCGTACAACGCCGAGGGCAGGTTGGAGCCCGAGTTGACCTTGAACTGGAAGCCCAGCGGCTCGCCCCGCTCGCGCTCCCGCGCGAGACCCTCGAACGCGAACTGACGAGCGTCCATCGGCGCGATCGTCCGGTACTGCCGCTCCACGAGCGCGCGCACTTCGGCCTCGATGTCCTTTCGCCCGCCGACGGTCAGCGCGACATCGGGCTCGCGGCGCTGGACCTCCTCGATCTGCGCATCCACGAGTTGCTCGAACTGTTCCTCGGAGAGCAGTTCGTCGACCGTCGGTTCGATCACCCGCCTGGCCGTGAGCACCTGCGTTTCCAGGAGGCGCCGGTCGGTGGAGACCTCTCCTTCGCTGGCCCGCGCGACATAGGGACGGATCTCGCCGTGCGCGGGCTGATTGCGCAGGTACTCGGTGAACAGGAAGACGCCCGACGCGGTCGCGAGCAGCAGCGTGGCGTTGAGCGAGATCACGCCGAGCCACTTGCCCACGAGGTACTCGATCGGGCGGACCGGCTTGGTCATGGTCTGCCAGATCACCTTGTCGCGCTGCTCGAACGCGACGGTGGCGATCGAGAAGAACAGGGTGAGCAGCAGGAGCAGCCAGTAGGCGCCCGAGGTGCCCCACTGGAGGAAGGTCTGCACGCGGTAGCGAAGCGGCCGCGTCGCGTCGAGGTACGCCGGGAGCGCCGCGAGCAGGAACACCAGCATCACGATGAACACGATGCTGATCTTCATCCGCACGGCCTCGGCCAGCACGGTCTGCGCAACGGCGCAGATCGGCGTGCGGAACCCGAGCAGCGCGCGCACGCCCTGCAGCAGCGCGGCGAACGATCCCGTGAGCGCGATGGCGCCGCCGAGCACCAGCGCGAAGTCGCGAGCCGGGGGCACGAACCACAGCGGGGCGACGACCGCCAGCGCCACGGCGCCCAGCGCCAGATAGGTGATCAGCACGCCCAGCCAGGTGACGATGAGCAGCACCGCCGTCACCGCGACGATCAACGCCACGACGGCAAGCACGGGGCTCGCGGCGCCGAGGAGATCGCGGACGGCTGTCGCGCCGGTGACGGCGCGGACGGCGGCGGCCTGATCAGCGGTCGCGGCGCTCGCGGCCTGCTGGGCCGCCTCGGCCGTGTCCGGCGCATACGCGAGGACCAGCCATGCGCTGAGCGTCAGCGCGGCGAGCACGCCGATGACGATCGAAGCCACGACCTTGAACCGCGTCGTGCGCTGCAAAGCCAGCAGTGCGCGCAGACGGTCACGGATCGGTGAACTCACCGCCCGCTCCCCTTCTCATCGTTGTCGTCGAGGAGCGAATCGATGATGGACGAATCGACATCCTCGGCCGGAGCGCGGCGGGGCTTGTCCGCCGGACGCTTGGGCTCGGGCGCGGGCGCGGGCGCGGGGGGCGCGGGATTCGATTCGTCGTCGCCGTAGATCCCGTCGAGCAATTCGTCCACGACCTCGTCGCGCTGCTCTTCCGCCGTCGCTTCCTTCGCGGGTTCGGCGGATTGCTCGATCGCGGCGGGCTCGGGCTCGGCTTCGCCCTCGACGAGTCGCCCGATGAGGTCGTCGCCCTCGCCTTCGTCGGCACGGAGGAACGACGCCGTGGCGCCGCCCGACTGGGCGCCGCCCGTGACAACTCGCTCGGCCTTCGCGCGGTCGACGATGTCGAGGAAGAGGTCTTCGAGGCGTTGACGCGGCTTGCCGACGCGCTCGATCGCGTGGCCCGTGTGCGCGCGGATGACGCGTTCGATCTCGGCGATGGTCGCGTCGTCGAGCGATTCCGATTCGATGATGGTGCGCTCGCCCGACTCGAGGAGTTGATCGGGGGTTCCCTCGGCGCGTTTCTTCCCGCCGTAGAGGATCACGAGCCGATCGACGCAATCCTCGACATCGCCCAGGAGGTGGCTCGAGAGCAGGACGGTCTTGCCGCGCCGCCCGAGTTCGATGATGAGGTCTTTGACCTGACGGGAGCCGATCGGGTCAAGGCCGCTGGTCGGCTCGTCGAGGATGAGCAGTTCGGGGTCGTTGATGAGCGCCTGCGCGAGCCCGATGCGCCGCGCCATGCCCTTGGAGTACTCGCGCACCGGGCGGTGCTGCGCGGCGCCGAGGCCGACCATCTCGATGAGTTCGTCGATGCGCTTGCGGCGGGTGGAGTGGTCGATCTCAAAGAGTTTCGCGTAGTAATCGAGCGTCTCGCGCGCGTTGAGGAACGGGTAGAGGTGCGTCTCTTCGGGCAGGTAGCCGATGCGCTTCTTGATGTTCACGTCGGAGGGGAGTTTGCCGAAGACCGCGACGCGGCCGCCGCTCTTGTGGAGCAGACCGAGCAGGATTTTGATGGTCGTGCTCTTGCCCGAGCCGTTGGGCCCGAGCAGGCCGAAGACCTCGCCTTTCTGGACTTCGAGATCGAGCGCGTCGACGGCGCGGACGCGCGAACGCATCCAGAAGTCTTTGAAGACCTTCGTGAGTTGCTGGCACGCGATGACGGGCTGGCCCAACTGGCCGCCCGATCGCGGGAACACGAGCGATGGCGTGGTGGCCTGCGTCAATTCACACCCTCGGCGATGTCGCGCTGGCGCTCGCGGGCACGCTGGATCCGGTTGAACTCTTCCTCGCGGCCCTCGAGCGTTCCGGTGAGTTGCTGGAGGTTGCGCGCCGTTTCGCGGGCGCGGGCGATGTCCGGGTCACGATTGATGAGCAGTTCGGCGATCGCCGCGGGCGGCAGGAAGTTCACCTCCACCTCCTGGCGCGCGAAGAACTGGGAGAGCGCCTCGGTCCACTCGCGCGTCGCGAGCAGGCCCGGGTTCGTGCGGTACTGCTCGAGTTTGGCAGCGAAGGTCTGCGCGAACGAGCGGTAGCGCGACTCAATCTCCGTGCGGTAGCGACGCGCCGAGTTGATCTGGTTGGTCACCTCACCCGAGATGAGCGCGACATGGCGCTGCCCGTCGATCACGACGGCCTCGCCCTGGAGCAGCGCGTCGATGTTCGCGAGGATCTGCTCCGCCTGCGGGTCGTCGAGTTCGAGCGCCTTCTCGTACTCGTCGATCTGGCGCAGGATCAGGTCGGCGGCCTGGCCCGCGACCTGGCTGAGACGCTCGCGACGCTGGCGGTCCGCACGCTCGCGCGCCTGCTCGGCGTCGCTCTGCGCCGATTGCACCTGCGCGAAGTTGCTCCGGATCGACAGCGGCGGCGTGATGTCGCGCAGGGCGACTTCCTCGATGACGATGCCCGTCTCGATCTCGTCGAGCGCGGCCTGCGCGAGCAGTCGCACGCGGGTCGCGATCGTGCTGGAAGGGCCAGCGACGACATCGAGGATGACCGGGCCGTCCTCGGCCTCGTCGTGGATGATCTCGTCCTCGGTGGGCGCGGGCGGGAGGTCTTCGTCCTCGGAATGGTCGTGGCCGTCGCCTTCGTAGTGGAACCCGGAATCGTGGTCGGGGCGCGCCTGCGCCGCAGTCGTGGTTCCCTGACGCATGGCCTGGTCGAGCGTGAGACTCGCGAAGACGGTGGTCACCGCGCGCTCGACGGCTGTGCGCACGAGTTGGGGCTCGGTGCCCGGGAGCACATTGCGAACATACTCGCCCGGGCGCCTGCGCTGATAGACCACGGTCGGCCGAACATGCACGATGTTGCCGTCGGAGGTGATGAGGGAGCCGTCGCGGCCGGGAACGAGGCCCATCTGCGCGACAACGCGGAGTTGATCGAGCGGCTGGGCGCGCTGGTTGCCCGTGAGGAGCGGGTAGAAGGAATCGCGCAGGTCGAGCGTTTCCTGCCCGGTTTCGACGGTGACGAACTCGCCGATGGGATAGGGCCAACCGATGTGGAGGCCCGGGGGGACATCCTGCTCGACGACCTCGCCGAAGGTGAGGCGCACGCCGCGCTCGGACTCTTTGACCTGCTTGGCGCCGCTGAACAGGAAGAGGACGATGAGCACACCGATGCCGAGTCGGAGGATGAAGAAGGTGATGCGCAGCGCCTCGGCGAGCGACTGCTGCGCCGGGTCAAGCGAGATCACCTCGGACGCGCGATCGCGCTGGGGCGCGAAGGTCGCGCTCGCGGCGCGGCGCGGGGTCGCGTCGGCCGGCGCGTCCTCGCCGAACCCGTCGATCGGGTCGATGGGATCGCGGGTGTCGCTCATCGCGGTGCGCCCTCCGAGCGGGGCGTCGGGCGCGCGGGCTCATCGGTGTCGGGCGAGGCGAACCCGGGGAGGCGGCCGCTGGCGGCGTCGCGCAGGTTCGAGGGGTCAAGCAGTTGCATGCCCGGGAAGTTGGTGGGCACCACGAGCGTGACCTGCTTGCCGAAGCCCTGCTTGAGGAGTTCGACATTCTGAAGGAAGACCGCGAGTTCGGGCGCTTCGTCGAGTTGCTCGAGCCAGCGTGCGGCCTCGATGTCGCCGCGGTTGCGGATCTCGGCGGCGAGGCGGCGGGCGAACGCGAGGATGCGTTCGGCCTGGCTCTCGGCCTCGTTGGTAATGGTGCTGGCGATGGCCTCGCCCTGCGCGCGGGCCTCGGCGGCGAGTTTGTCGCGCGTGGCCTTCATGCGCTCGTAGACATCCTTCGTGGTCTCTTCCGGGAGCACGATGCGGCGGATGCCGACCATGCCGATGTCGATGCCGTAGTCCGACAGGCGGCCGTCCTCGCCGGCGTCGCTGCGCTGGAGGCGCTCCAGGACCGATCGCTCGAGGTCGGGGAGCCGGCTGGGCTGGCCCGAGTTCGCGAACAGTTCGCCCATGCGGTAGCGAGAGGCCTCGGCCATCGCGCTGCGCAGGAGCGCGTCGATGCTGCGCTGCGCCTCGTTGTAGTGATCGCGCGCCTCGGGGCCCGCGTTGCTGAAGCGCTGGTAGAACACGAGCGGGTCGGTGACGCGCCAGGTGAGGAACGCCTCGACGATGATCGGGCGGTTGTCGGCGGTCTGCTGGGTCTCGCTGCGCGATTCGAGGATGCGCACGCGGCGGTCGTACTTCGTCACGCTCTGGACGGGGTATGGCCACTTGAAGTAGAGGCCGGCCTCGTCGCCGTCGCGGTTCTTGACCGCCGTTTCCGTCGCCTTCCCGAAGGTCGTGACGACGGCGGCCTCGGTGAAGCGCACCGAGTAGGTGACCATGAAGAGGACGAAGCCCAGAACGATCAGGCCCGTCAGTGTCAGCAAGAATGTGGATCGCACGGCGAGGGTGCTCCTTGGTTATTCCTTGGGCGCGTTGGGGACTGTGGGCGCGCCGCCGAGGGCGGCTTCGTCTTCCACATTCACCCGCACGCGCGGGCTGTCAAAGGTCGTGACATAGACGCGGCTCTCGGAGAGCATCTCCCGGAGCGCCTCGAACCACTGGTTCGCGAGGTACACCTCGGGCGCGGCGCGGAACAGCGCGGCGCGTCCGTCCTGGCGCGCGACGCGCGAACGCTCGTTCATGTGCAATCGCCAGCGCTCGGCGCGGGCGTCGAGGATGAGTTGCGCCGCTTCGCCGCCCGCCTCGCGGACGAGGGTCTCGATGGTGATCTCCTGCGCCGCGATCGCGCTCTCGGATTCGCCCTGCTGCTGCATCGCCTCGAGTTTGTCGAGTTCGCGGACGATCGCTTCGGACCGCTCGACGGAGGCGACGACTCGCGTGAGGATGCGGATGCGCTGCGTCCGGGCGTCTTCGATCGCCTTCTCCCGGCGCTGCTCGCTCGCGGTGACGCGCTCGTAGGCCTTGGCGACATCGGCGTTCTGGGGCGGATGCGCGCCGACGATTCCCGCGAAGAGCACACGCACGCCAGCGTCGAGGTCGTTGAAGGCCTGCTGCACGCGGACGCTCAGGTCATCGCTGACCTTCGAACGCTGATCGCCGAGGATCTCGTCGATGGTGCGCGAGCCGACGAACTCCATGACGGTGCGCTCGGCGACGGATTCGAGGAGCTTCTGGCGCGAGCCGGGCTCGGCCAGC
This sequence comes from uncultured Phycisphaeraceae bacterium, assembly GCA_964350875.1. GTDB lineage: Bacteria > Planctomycetota > Phycisphaerae > Phycisphaerales > UBA1924 > JAHBXC01. The sequence goes on from CAYGLT010000012.1 coordinate 9,748, forward strand.
GCGTCGTACTTGGTGAGGTCCTCGACGATGTAGTAGACCGGCGCCTCGATCGCGACGAGCGAGAGATCGCGCGGGCCGAGTTCCGAGCCCTCGACGGTGGGCTGCACGATGAAGAAGGTCTCGCGATGGCCCGCGCCGAGGTGCTCGTTGGTCCAGAGGATCGGGTCGTTGCCGTGGGGCGGGTGCGCGCCGACTTCGAGTTCCGTCACGCTCGTCGCGGGGTAGGTCTCGAGCGTCTCGACGGGCCAGGGGTACTTGAAGTGCGCGCCGGGCCCGACCTCGCGCTGGAGCGACCCGAATCGGAGGACGAGGCCCTGCTCGTTGGGCTCGACGATGGCGACGGCCGACAGGCCCCAGAGCACCAGCCCGCCGCAGATGAACAGCAGGCCCAGCGTGCGGCTGAGGAGGCGGTAGAACCAACTCTCGGTGACATCGAAGCCGAACTGGTAACTGATCGCTTCGCCCACGCTCTCGGCGAGGCGGTCGGGCGCCGCGAAGAAGGTCAGGATCCGCGACTCGAACGCCGGCTTGGGCGATTCACCCTTGCGGCGCGGGCGGTACAGGTTGAGGATGAAGTTGAGGACGACCTCGACGCCCAGCACCACCATGACGGCGGGCAGGATGACATGGAGGTACCGGAACGCGACGGGCGCATCCAAGAACTCGAGGAAGTGCGCGATCGCGACGAGCAGGCCGATGATCGAGGCGCCCACGGAGACGGCGGCGCCCGAACGGAGGTTGGCCCACTCCTTCTGCTTGGCCATGCCCGCGACGAACCTGGCGAAGACGAAGCCCGCGGCGGCGATGCCCACGCCGATCGCGATGGCCCAGCCGGCGTGCTTCGGATCGGGAGAGATCTCGGGGTTCAGCGCGAAACGCTGGTTGAGGAAGCGGAGGACGCCGACGGTGATGAGCGAGGCCGCGTAGATAAGGCTGATCGCGGGGATCAGGAAGCGGTGCATCCACTCGAGCCGTCGGGCGGCGACGCGGATCTCCTCGCGGGTGCCCTCGAAGACCGAGGAATCGAACGCGCCCTGGGATTCGAGCGTCTCGGTCTCGAACGCCTCGATGCGCTCGAGCGAGTGCTGATGGAAGATCAGCGCGAGGCCGAGCCACACCAGCGAGCCGAGCAGGATGAGGATCGAACCGCTGACGGCGGACTGGTCGGCCCCGAACAGGCCGTAGAGAAGCAGCGCAACGCCAAGCGCCAACTGCAGAAGCAGCCCGAAGACGCTGATGGAAGTTGCCCGGCGATAGGTCAGGTGATCAGTGCGCATGCGTCGCTCGAAGGGGCTCTGCCCCAAGGCCGGGGACTGGGCGAACGGGGGTTCGACGACCAGCGATCGCGGCGGGGGCTTCCCAGAGGCAGAATCGGGAGGGCTTGAGGATAGCGTGCGAAGCGTTGCCCGGTCGGCGGGCAGACGCCGATCGAGCGAGGAAGGTTCCGAGCGCGGCGGACCGTGGGGATCGAACCGGCCGCGCCCGATTGATGTACGGTTGAGCGGGCCGTATGTTCTGGCCTCTCCGACGGCTTTCGTCGGCGGGCGTGGCGAACGGTCGCACGCGCAACTTCCGCCGACCGCTCCCCCACCGTCTCATCGACCGCCCCCCGGCGCCCGCGAACCACATGCTCGGACAGATCCTCGCCATCGCGAAGAACACGCTCGTCGAGAGCATCCGCCAGCCGGTGTTCTTCATCCTCGTGATGGCCAGCGGTCTCATGCAACTGGCGAACAACTACTTCTCCGCCTACTCGATGGGCTACTCCGACTCGGCCGAGGTGTCGGGCGACAACAAGATGCTGCTCGACATCGGGCTGGCGACCGTCCTCGTCTGCGCCACGCTGCTCTCGGCGTTCCTGGCGACCTCCGTCATCTCGCGCGAGATCGAGCAGAAGACCGCCCTCACCGTCATCAGCAAGCCGGTCGGGCGCCCCCTCTTCGTGCTCGGGAAGTATCTGGGCATCGCGGGCGCCATCGTGCTGGGCACGACGGTCATGCTCCTGTTCTTCCTCTTCACGCTCGAACGCGGCGTGATGACCGCCACCTACACCGACCGAAACTGGCCCTCCGTCGTGCTGGCGCTCTCGTCGGTCGCCATCGCGATGGGCGTCGCGCTCTGGTGCAATTACTTCTACAACTGGGTCTTCGGCTCGACCGCGATCTTCGTGATGCTCCCCCTGCTCGTCGTGGGGTATGTCATCGCCCTGTTCGTGGACGGGACCTGGCAACTCCACTTCGTGGGCGAGGACTTCAAGCCCCAGATCATGATCGCCTGCGCCGCGGTCATGCTCTCGATGCTCGTGCTGACCGCCGTCGCGGTCGCGGCGAGCACGCGGCTCGGGCAGGTGATGACCATCGTCGTGTGCCTGGGCGTGTTCGTGTTCAGTCTGCTGAGCAACCACCTCGTGGGCCGCCGGGCGTTCCAGAACGAACTGATCGGGCGCGTCGCCGAGGTCACGACCGACGCCGACCGCGACGGGAACTTCCGCGACGCGGGCGACCGCTGGACCATCACCCTGGCCGCCGAGGTCCCGGTGTTGCTCACGCCTTCCACCCCGATCTACTACGGCGCCGACCCGGGCGGCATCGAGATCGCCGTCCCCGAGTACAACCCGTTCACGGGCGATCTGACGGTTGAGACGGCGACGCTCGAACCCGAGACCGGCCCGGCGCTCGCGCTCGAGCGTGTCCAAGGGTTCAAGACGCTGACGCTCAGGAATGTCGGGGGCCTGCAGGTCGCGCGCCCGCCGCGCGTGGGCGACTATGTGTTCGCCTCGCCGACGACGGTCAGTTGGCCGGCGCGCATCGCGTGGTCGGTCGTTCCGAATGTCCAGTTCTTCTGGCTGGTGGACGCGGTGACGCAGAACCACCCGATCACTTCGCGTTACCTCCTCCTCGCGACGGGGTACGCGGCGAGCCACCTCGTCGTGCTGCTCTCGCTGGGCGTGATGCTCTTCCAGACGCGCGAGATCAGTTGAGCAGCGGGCAGCAGGCAGAAGGCAGAAGAAAGAAAAACGCCCCTCGCGTCGGGGCAAGGGGCGATGAGGATCTATCGGAATTCTCGGGGTGTTACAGCACTTCGGGGGCGCCGATCTCGGGACGCTTCTTGAGCGCGCCGAACCAGATCAGGCAGAACACGGGCCACGCGCCGCCGATCACGATGCCGACCGCCATGCCGATCATGTTCCCGATCGGGTTGTAGGTCTGTGCAAAGGTCGCGTCGGGGTTGGCCTGCACCCACTCGCCGATCTTGGTCATGTTGTGCCACTGGTACCCGATGGCCAGCACGAGAACGATCAGCGAACCCACGGCCACGCCGAGGTGGAATGTGCGGCCCTGCGGGCGACGGTTCACCGTGAAGATGCCCGCCATGAGCAGGCCGATGCCCAGCAGGATGCTCACCACCGAGATGCCCATGATCAGCATGTCAACCTGGGACATCGACGGCGGGAACCCGCCCTCGAATCCTTCCTGCCCCTCGGCCATCTTGATGAACCGCGGGCCGAGCGCCGCGCCAACGACGCCGAACCCGTTGCACACGATGCCCAGCACGCCCCACACGATGCTGATGATGCCCACCACCTTGGGCCACTTGGGCGGCTCGCTCCACTCGTCGTGATCGTGCGTGTCGACCCCGGGGTCATACTCGCTCATCGCCATAGTTCGACTCCTGCTCTTGCTTCCTACCCGCCGAGCGTGCGCGCGGCGATACCACGCCAATGTATCCGATTTCGCGGCCTCGGATTTCAGCGGTTGTCAGGGTGCGTCAGATCTGCTTGAGGAACCGCAGGTCGTTCTCGTAGAGCATCCGGATGTCGGGGATGCCGTACTTGCCCATCGCGATGCGCTCGATGCCGAAGCCGAACGCGAAGCCCGTCCATTCCTCGGGGTCGTAGCCAACGAGTTCGAACACGGCGGGATCGACCATGCCGCAACCCCCGAGTTCGACCCACTTCGCGGGCTGATCCGGGCGCAGGCGGATCTTCATGTAGAACTCGGCGCTGGGCTCGGTGAACGGGAAGTACGAAGGCACGAGGCGGATCTCGGCGTCTTCCCCGAAGTACGCGCGGGCGAACTGGAAGAGCGTCGTCTTCAGGTCCGCGAGCGTGACCTTCCTGTCGACATACAGCCCTTCGAGTTGGTGGAACATGAACGAGTGCGTCGCGTCGACGGTGTCGGGCCGATAGACGCGGCCGGGCGCGATGATCTTGATGGGCGGCTTCACCGCCTGCATCACACGCACCTGCACGGTGCTCGTCTGCGAGCGCAGCATGCGCGGCTTCTCCGCCGTGCGCGGATCGTCCACATAGAAGTTATCGATCGGGTCGCGCGCCGGGTGGTCGGCCGGGATGTTGAGTTTGACGAAGTTGTGGTCGTCGTCCTCGAGTTCGAATCCCTCGGCGACATCGAAGCCCATGCGCCCGAAGACCTCGACGAGGTCCTCGACGGTGCGCGTGAGGATGTGCTTGCGGCCGATCGCGGGCGCGAGGCCCGGCTCGGTCATGTCGAGCGCGGGGCCGCCCCCGGAAGGCTTCTTCACCGCGCCGACGCCCGCCTTCTTCTCCTCGAACGCGGCCTGGAGGGCTTTGCTTACCTCGTTGAGCCGCTTGCCCGCGGCGGGCTTGTCGGCGGGCGCGACTTCCTTCAGCCCGGCGGCGGCCTGCTTGGCCTTGCCCTTCGCGCCGATGAACTCGATGCGCCACTTCTCCAGCGCTTCGGCGTCGGAAACGGCGGCGAGCGACGAGAGCCCGTCGCGTTCGATCTGGTCGAGTTGCTCGATGAATGCCATGGTGCTGAGTGTACGGCGCAACAACGCACAATGAACAAGGCCCGCGAGTCGAGACTCACGGGCCTTGCGTGCGTTCAGGAGATATCGAGAAGGATCAGGCCGCGGCCTCTTCCTTCTTCGCGCCGTCCTTGCGGACCTTGGCGGCGAAGGCGGTGCGGCGGTCGGCCATGCGGCGACGGGTGCTGGGCGAGCCGCCGATCTCGGGGCCGTCCTCGTTGCCGACGAACTGGATCACGCACAGTTCGGCCTGATCGCCCAGGCGGTTGATGCCCAGGCGGATGATGCGGGTGTAGCCGCCCGCGCGGTCGGCGAACTTGGGCGCGACCTCGTCAACGATGTGCTTGACGAGTTTGGGGCCCTTCTTGAGTTCGCCGTAGCGGTTGCGCGTCACATTCTCTTCGGTGTCGGCCATGATGCGGTCGTGGCCGAGCTTCGCGTTGATGAGACGACGCGAGTGAACATCGCCGCGCTTCGCGGTGGTGATGATCTTCTCGACGAAGGGCTGGAGCGCCTTGGCCTTGGGCACGGTGGTGGTGATCTGACCGTGCTCGAACAGGCTGGCGGCCATGTTGCGGAGCATCGCCTGGCGGTGAGACCAGGTGCGGTTGAGTTTGTAGCCGGCTTTGCGGTGGCGCATGGCCTTGTCCTTCGTCTTCTGTCTCGCGACGCGTGTCGCGTGGGTGCTTCGGGGTTGCTTGGTACCAGCGATTCAGTGCAAACGGTCAGGAACCGGAGCCGACGGTGACTCCCTCGGGGAGTTCCATGCCCAGGTCCATGTTGAGGTCGCCCAGCTTGCGCTTGACCTCGCGGAGAGAAGTCTTGCCGAACGAGCGGACCTTGAGGAGATCCGCCTCGGTCTTGGTGACGAGTTCGCCCACGGTGTTGATCTTCGCCGACTCGAGGCAGTTGCTCGCGCGGACGGAGAGTTCCAGGTCCGTGACGGGCATGCTGAGTTTGCGGATCAGTTCCTCGTCCACCGCGGCGGCGGCGGCGGCCTCTTCCGAGACGCGCTCGGCGCCCAGGTCGAAGTACTGGACGAACGGGTTGAGGTGCTTGCGCAGGATCTTGCTGGCCTCGACGAGCGACATCTCGGGGGTGATGGTGCCGTCGGTCCAGATGTCGAGGATCAGCTTGTCGTAGTTGGTGCGCTGACCGACGCGGGTGTCCTCGGTCTTGAAGCGCACGCGCTGCACCGGGGAGTAGAGCGCGTCGAGCGGGATGCGCCCGATCTCCTGCTCTTCCTGGTCGGCGTACTGCTCGGAAGCGGGGACATAGCCGCGGCCCTTGGCGACGGTGAACTCCATCTCGAAGTCCACCTCGTCGGTGAGGGTGGCGATGACATGGCCCTTGTTGAGGACCGTGATCGAGGTGTCGGCCTCGATGAGATCCGCGGTGACCTCGCCCGGGCCGGTGGCGGCCAGACGCATGGTCTTGGGCTCGTCGCCCTCGAGCGCGACGACGAGGTCTTTCACATTCAGGATGATGTCCGTGACATCTTCCATCACACCCCGGAGCGCGGTGAACTCGTGCTCGGCGCCCTTGATCTTGACGGAGGTGATGGCTGCGCCCTCGATGCTCGAGAGGAGGACGCGGCGGAGGGAGTTGCCGATCGTCGTGCCGAAGCCGCGCTCGAAGGGCTCAATGACAAAGCGCCCGAAGTTCGGGTGGTCCAGCTTCGCGTCGCGGGCGACACGGGCAGGTAGTTCAAGGCCACGCCAGCGTACTCGCATGCGTGCAACTCTCCTTACGGTGTTGGCGTTGGTCCGTGAATCGAACCGACCCGCGGCTCATCGGGCGCACTCGCCGGGACGCCAACTGCCCGGCGGGCCCCTTCTCTGTCGCGGGGGCGGAAACTTCAGAAACGAAAGACCGCGCCGGCGCTCTCGCGCCGACGCGGGGGAAGGTCAATCGATCAGACGCGGCGCTTCTTGCGAGGGCGGCACCCGTTGTGAGGAACGGCGGTGTGATCCTCCATCGCGGTCACGCGGAGGCCCGAACCGGCCAGCCCGTTGACGGCGGCCTCGCGGCCGGAGCCGGCGCCCTTGATGCGCACCTCGAGCTCCTGCATGCCCATCTTGCGAACCTTGCCGGCGACGGTCTCGGCGGCGCGGGTCGCGGCGAAGGGGGTGCTCTTGCGAGCGCCCTTGAACCCGATGGTCCCGGCCGAGTCCCACGCGAGGGCCTCGCCGTTGGTGTCGGTGATCATCACGATCGTGTTGTTGAAGGTCGCCTTGATGTGCGCGATGCCGCGGACCACATTGCGACGGACTTTCTTCGCCTTCTTCGCCATTGCGTACTGACCCTTCGGGGGCTCTGAGAGCGCCGTGCGCACATGCCGCACGACGCGGGGTGTTGCTTACTTGGCCTTGACGCCCTTCTTGCCGGCGACGGTCTTGCGGCGTCCCTTGCGGGTGCGCGCGTTCGTCTTGGTGCGCTGCCCGTTGACGGGCAGGCCCCGGCGGTGACGGTCGCCGCGGTACGAGCGGATCTCTTTCAGCCGCTGGATGTTCTGCTGGACCTGACGACGCAGGGCGCCCTCGACCACATACTCCTGGTCGATGAGGCCCGCGATCGCGGAGACTTCCTGCTCGTCGAGGTCGCCGGCCTTCTTGGTCGGGTCGAGCTTCAGGGTCTCGATGATGGCGTCGGCGAACTTGGGGCCGATGCCGTGGATATAGCGCAAGGAGTATCGGATCTGCTTGCGGTCGGGGATGTCAACACCGGCGATACGGGGCATTCGCGCTGCTCCAGCGTGTAAAACTTGCTTCTGTGAACCTCAGCCCTGGGCCTGCTTGTGCTTGGGATCCGCGCTGCAGATCACTCGCACTTTGCCCTTTCGGCGGACGACCTTGCACGATGCGCAGATCCGCTTCACGCTTGACTTGACTTTCATGGCTGTCTCTCGATCTCGATCAGTGCCTGTAGGTGATGCGCGCCTTGGTCAGGTCGTACGGGCTCAACTCGACGGTCACCCGGTCGCCCGGGAGGATGCGGATGTAGTGCTGCCGCATCTTCCCTGAAACATACGCGAGCACCTCGACCTCGTTGGGGAGACGCACCTTGAACATCGCGTTCGGGAGCGCCTCGACCACTTCGGCCTCGAGCGTCAGTTTGTCGTCCTGCTTCGGCATGTCGTCTCTGCCTCGCCGCGGCCACGCCGTGACGGGCGAATTCCTTTCGGTCAGTCTCAAATCAATGTTCGCACGCCGTCAGACCCGCCCTGGTCTGTCGGGGGACGCGAACCGCGTCCCTGCGAGCCGGTCAGTGTAGGCCCGGATCGCCCCCGGCTTCCTGCCTGGGGGCCTCGGGGAATGAAGGATTATCCGAATCGGGCTCCGCGGATCTTGGGGCCCTTGCCGTCGTCGCCCCCCAGGAAGCCCGAATAGTTCCGCATCAGGAGGTTGGCCTCGATCCGCTGGATCAGGTCCAGACCCACCGCCACCACGATCAGGAGGCCGGTCCCGCCCAGGAAGGCCGCCACGAAGAACGGCACATTCAGGGAGGTCATCACCATGATCGGGATGACGGCGATGATCGAGAGGAAGGCGGCGCCGACATAGGTCACGCGCTCCATGACCGTCTCGAGGTACTCCGCCGTGCGCGGGCCGGGGCGGATGCCCGGGATGAAGGTGCCCGAGTCGCGCAACTGCTTGGACATCTCCTCGGGGTTGAACTGGACGGTCGTCCAGAAGTACGAGAAGAAGAAGATCAGACCGACCTCGAACACCACATAGGGGTACTCGCCGATCTGGAAGTTGCGCGAGAGGAAGCCGACGGTGTCGGTCCACCAGCCGGGCGCGTCCATCGCGCGGGCGGTGTCGGCCAGATAGCCGAAGATCACCGAGGGGAAGATCATCAGCGACGACGCGAAGATCAGCGGCATGACGCCGCCGTGGTTGATCTTGAGCGGGAGGTACGAGCGCTGCCCGCCGAAGACCTTGCGGCCGCGGGTGTGCTTGGCGGCCTGCACGGGGATGCGGCGCTGCGCGACCGTGATCAGGATGGCGCCGGCGACAACGAAGACGAACCCGCCGACGAGGGCGAAGAGGCCCATCCAGCCGAGTTTGCCTTGCTCCTGCGGGTCGAAGTTGGCGATGACCCAGTTAATGGCGTTGGGCATGCCCGCGAGGATGCCCGCGGTGATGATCAGCGACACGCCGTTGCCGATGCCGTGCTTGTCGATCTGCTCGCCGAGCCACATCAGGAACACGGTGCCCGCGGTCATCGCGGTGATGCTGGTGATCCACCAGAGCGGGTTGTTGGCCCACCCGGGGTAGACCAGCCCGCTGCCCGACTGCGTAAGGAATGACAGCCAGCCGATCGCCTGCACGATGCAGAGCCCGACTGTGAGGTAGCGGGTCCACTCCATGATCTTCTGGCGGCCGGTCGGGCCTTCCTGCTGCAACTGCTTGATCTTGTCAGAGACCGAGCCGAACAACTGGAAGATGATCGACGCCGTGATGTAGGGCATGACGCCCAGGCCGAAGATCGTCGACTGGCTGAACGAACCACCGGAGAAGATGCCGACGAACGAGGCGAGTCGTCCGACCGCGCCGCCGGCGGCCTGCTGGGTCGTGATGAAGTCCGACAGCGCGGACTGATCGACGCCCGGCACCGGGATCCAGAAGCCGATGCGATAGACGACCAGCATCCCGATGGTGAACAGGATCTTGTTGCGCAGATCCGGGATCTTCCAGATGTTGATGAAGGCCTGGAGCATCGTTCGGTGCGCTTCCTGCTACGCGATCATCGCGGCGAAATCCGTCGCCGGGGGTGCTTACTCGTCGGACGAAGCGGCGGGAGCGGGCTTCTTCTTGTTCTTGCCGCGCTTCAACTTCTTGGTGAGGTTCTTGGGAGTGAGGTCGCCGCTCTCTCGGTCGATGCCGCGGACGCGGTCACGGCGGGTGCCGGTCTCGGTCACGGAGCCGCCGGCCTTCTCGATGTGCCCGCGAGCGGACTTCGAGACGCGGTTGGCGTTGACGGTGAGTTTGACGGACAACTTCTCGTCCTTGCCGAGATCGCCGAGGATCTTGAGGGGACGCTTCTCGTCGCGGATCAGGCCCGCCTTGACGAGGGACGCGGCGTCAACCGTGCCGCCCTTGGCGAAGTTCTCGTGGGCGACGATGTCGCCGATGTTGACGATCCAGAACTCGGTCGTGTAGTTGACATTGGAGAAGCCGCGCTTGGGGATGCGGCGGAAGTACGGCATCTGGCCGCCTTCGCTGGCGGCGCGACGCGAGTAGCCGCGGCGGGAGCCGGCGCCCTTGTGGCCGCGTCCGGAGGTCTTGCCGACGCCCGAGCCGGGGCCGCGACCGATGCGCTTGCGCGACTTGTACTTGCCCACCAGGGCGGTGATCTCGTGGATCATCATGGCGAGTGTCTCGCAGTTTCTTCGCTCGTGATCGAGCGATCAGGGCCGTCGCGACTCGCTTTCGCTTTCGAGTCTGTTCGCCGCGACGACGATGCGTTCAAAGATTCGGAAGTTGACGCCCGCGATGCCGCGAGCGGAGTGGATCAGTTGCTCGCGGGAGCGGGCGCCTCGCCGCCGCCCGAGGGGGCGCCGCCGCCGGCGGGAGCGCCGCCGCGACCACGGCCACCGCCGCCGCCACGACCGCCTCGGCCGCCGCGACCGCCCGGCCCGCCGCGACGGTCCTGGCCCACGGTGTTGACGGGGGCCTTGGCCTTCTCACCGCCGCTGAACGACGAGGTGCTCATGAACGCCTTGCCCTTGGCGACGCGCTCTTCCACCTCGGTGTCGCCCAGTTCGACGCCGCGGAGGGCGGCGAACTTCTCTTTGGGCTGGAGTTGCTCGAGGGCCGCGAAGGTGGCCTTGATGATGTTCTGGGGGTTCGCCGAGCCGAAGGACTTGGTGAGGCAGTCGGTGACGCCGAGCATCTCGAGCACCGCGCGGACGGCGGCGCCGGCGACGACACCCGTGCCGGGCGCGGCCGGGATCAGGCGGACATTCGACGCGCCGTAGCGGCCCTGCACCAGGTGCGGGATGGTGCCGCCGAAGAGCTCGATCTTCTGCATGCTCTTCTTGGCTTCCTTCTGCGCCTTCTCGATGGCGGGCGGGACCTCGTTGGCCTTGCCGTAGCCAAAGCCGACGCGACCACGACGATCGCCGACGACGACGAGCGCGTTGAAGGAAAAGCGACGACCGCCCTTCACTGTCGCCGCGGTGCGCGAGACATTGATGGTGGTGCTTTCAAGATGGGATGCTTCGTCGAGCAGCTCGGCCATAGGTCTGCCTGTCGGTTGAGTCGGCGTGGTTGCCGGTGATTCGTGCTTGGTCTCGATCGTTCACGAGCGCCGTGATTCGGCGCGGAAACTACATACGGAAAGTGATCAGAACTTGAGCCCGCCCTCGCGGGCGGCGTCGGCCAGGGCCTTCACGCGGCCGTGGTAGCGGAAGCCGCCGCGGTCGAAGACGACCTCGGAGACGCCCGCCGACTTGGCGCGCTCGGCGATGAGTTTGCCGACGGCCTTGGAGGCCTCGACATTTCCGGTGCTGCCGTCCTTGAGATCGGAACTCGACGCGGACGCGAGCGTGCGCCCGGCGAGGTCGTCGATCACCTGGACATAGATGTTGTTGAGCGACTTGAAGATGCTCAGGCGCGGGCGGTCGGGCGTGCCGCGGATGCGCTTGCGCATGCCCATGCGGCGTCGAGTCCTGCGGAGAGTCTTTGCCTTGTTCGCGTTCATCGGTCTGCCTCGTGAAGCCGCCGCGTTGCGACGCGGGGCGTGAAGAATCGTGCGGGACTCAGGAGCCGAAGGCCTTGCCTTCCTTGCGACGGATGACCTCTTCGAGGTACTTGATGCCCTTGCCGTTGTAGGGCTCGGGCTTGCGGAGGGCGCGGACTTCGGCGGCGAACTGGCCGACCGCCTGCTTGTCGGTGCCGGTGATCTTGATCTGGTTCTTGTCGACCGCGACGGTGACGCCGGTCGGGATGTCCTTCGAGATCACGTTCGCGAAGCCGAGCTTGAGGTTGATCTTGTTGCCCGCGAGGGTCGCGCCCCAGCCGACGCCGTTGACCTCGAGGGTCTTCTCGTAGCCCTTGGTCACGCCCTCGACCATGTTGCTGATGTGGGCGCGGGTCGAGCCCCAGAACGCGCGGACGGCGCGGTTGTCGTTGTCCTTCTCGTCGATGTTGACCATCACCTTCTTGGCGTCGTCGTCGATCACGACGGACACCTCCGGGCGGTGGGTCATCTCAAGCTTCTTGCCGGACGCCTCGACGGTGACCGTGCGGTCAGCGCCGACCTTGACGGTCACCCCGGAGGGGATGGCGACGGGCTTTTTGCCGATGCGGCTCATGGTGAACTCCTGGACGGTCCGGACTTGCTTGCGTGCTCGGGGTAGGTGGCGTTGACGGGTGGGTGATCAGACGACGACGCAGAGAACTTCGCCGCCGATGCGCTTCTCGCGGCACATGCGGTCGGACAGCACGCCCTGCGAGGTGCTGACGATGCAGATGCCCAGACCCTGGAGGGGCTTGGGGAGGTCCTCGGCGCCGCGGTAGACGCGACGACCGGGCTTCGATTCGCGGGTCAGCGAGTTCAAGACGGTCTCGCCCAGCGGGCCGTACTTGAGCTTGACGCGGATCTCCCCCTGGTGGGCGTTCTCGATCACATCGTAGCCGAGGATGTAGCCCTCCTCGCGCAGGACATCCGCGATGCCGCGGTTGACCTTGGAGTTCAGGCACATCACGGTCTTCTTGCGTCCGCGCAGTCCGTTGCGGATGCGGGTCAGCATGTCAGCGATGGGGTCGCTCAGGGCCATTGTCGATTCCCACTTGGGTTTCGGCCGAGTGAATCCGGCCGGTGTTGCTCGTCGTCGAGTGCTGTCAGATCAATCAGAGAACGGTGTCGGCGCGCCGGGCGCCGCTTCGATCACCACGATGCCTTGCGCATGCCCGGGATCTTGCCCTCGAGGGCGAGTTTGCGGAGCATGATGCGGCTGATACGGAACTTGCGGTAGACCCCGCGGGAGCGCCCGCTGATCTCGCAGCGACGGACGATGCGCGTCGAGTACTTCGGGGTCCGCTTGCTTCGGGCCATCTGGGCCTTGGTGGTCATATAGCTTCCTTGGGTCTCTCTCGGGTGAGTGCGTGTTAGCGCTGCTCGTCGGGCTTACGGAAGGGCATGCCCAGCTTCTCGAGAACGAAGCGGGTCTTCTTGGGGTCGGAGTTCTTGAAGCAGATGTTGATGTTCATGCCGTGCGTGAAGGTGGTCTTGGTCATGTCGACCTCGGGGAACACGCCCTGCTCGTTCACGCCCACGGCGTAGTTGCCGTTCTTGTCGAACGACTTGTCCGGCACGCCGCGGAAGTCCTTGATGCGCGGGGCCGCAAGGTTGATGAACCGGTCGAGGAAGTACCACATGCGCTCGCGGCGGAGCGTGACCATGGCGGAGGTCTCGGTGCCCTCGCGGACCTTGAAGTTCGCGACGGACTTCTTCGCCTTCACGACGATGGGCTTCTGGCCGCTGATCGTCGTGAGCGTGTCGATGACCGTCGAGCGGACCACGGGCGGGAGTTTGATCCCGTCGATGTGGCGGCCCATGTTGACATTGATCACGATCTTGTCGAGCTTGGGCGCGGCCATGACATTGGTGACGCCGAACTCGTTCATGAGCGCGGAGCGGATCTCGTTCTTGTACATCTCACGCAGGCGCGGGGGGACGGCCGGGCCGGCGTCGGCTCCGTCGTGGTCGCCCTTGTGTGGTTTGTTCTTGGCCATAGCTCGTGCTCTTCTGGACGCTCGCGTCGTCGCGGCGTGGATGCGGATCAGATCGATGCGTCGGCGGGTTCAGGACTTCTTGCTGCGCGGGCCGCGGACCGAGGAGAGTTCCTTGCCGCCGACCACGGCGACGCGGGACTTGCTCCCGTCCTTCTTCACGGGGAAGCGGACGCGGGTCGGCTTGCCGTCGACGGCGGGGCTGACATTGGAGATGTGGAACGCCCGGTCGATGGCGACCTGCCCGCCCTGGGGGTTGGCGCGGGTGGGCTTGAGGGTCTTGACGAGGGGCTTGCGCTTCACGCCGTCGAACACGGCGGGCGGGAACTTGACGACGACGCGCTCGCTGTCGGCGTTGACGCTGACGATCTCGCCCTGGGCGCCGCGGAAGTTCCCGGCGGTGACGACGACGGAGTCGCCTTTACGGACATGGCGTGGCATGGTTAGACGACCTCCGAAGCGAGAGAAACGATCTTCATGTAGTTCTTCTCGCGGAGCTCGCGGGCGACGGCGCCGAAGATGCGAGTGCCGCGGGGGTTGCCCTCGGGGTTGATCAGCACGACGGCGTTCTCGTCGAAGCGGACATAGGAGCCGTCGGCGCGCTTGGTCGGGTAGGAGGTGCGAACAACGACGGCCTTGACGATGTCGCCGGCCTTGATGTCCGCGCCCGGGAGGGCCTTCTTGACGGAGCAGACCACGCGATCGCCGACACGCGCGGTGCGGCGGGTGAACTGTCCTCGGCCGGTCGAGCCGCCGAGCACGCGGATGACATAGGCGATCTTGGCGCCCGAGTTATCCGCGACTTCACACCTGGATTCAGCTTGAATCATGGTTTCACTTCACTTTCCGCGAGCCCGACGGTTTGAGGCCGGGGGCGGTGGGGCTTTCGGTCGGACTCTCAGTCCCTGGGGGCCGCTTCGACGATGCGGATGACCTGCCAGGTCTTGCTCTTGCTCATACGACGGCACGGGGCGATCTCGACGCGGTCGCCGAGGCGCGACTCGTTGGTCTCGTCATGCGCCTGCACGGCGGTACGGTTCTTGACATACTTGCCGTACTTGGGGTGCTTGGACATGAACTCGATGACCACGCGACGGGTCTTGGCGTTGCGATCGGACTCGATGATGCCGATCTGCGAACCCTTGACCTTGCCGGTCTCGGTGACGTTGCTGGTGGCCTGCGCTGCGCTCATGCGGTCGCCTTCTGATTGCGTGCGTTCTGCTCGGTCGCGAGCCGTGCGATCTGCCGGCGGACCTTGGTGAACTGCGAGGGGTCTTCGATCTTCTCGGTGACGGCCTGGGTGCGGAGCTCGTAGAGACGCTCGCGCAACCGCTTGAGCTCGATGCCGAGCTCGGCGTCCTTCATCTTCCGCACTTCGGCGGCGAGTTCGGTGGTCTTCTTCGCCATGGTTGGCCTCGTTGCCTTTCCTCAGACTCACGCGCCTACGCGGCGGAGCACAAACCGACACTTGACGGGCATTTTCATCGCGACGCGCACGAGCGCCTGCTTCGCGACATCCTCGGGGACCCCGCCGATCTCGTAGAGGATCGTGCCGGGCTTCACGCGTGCGGCCCAGTAGTCCACATCCGCCTTGCCCTTACCCATTCGGGTCTCGAGGGGCTTCTTGGAGATGGGCTTGTCGGGGAAGACGCGGATGTACATCTGGCCTTCGCGCTTCATGAAGTGCTGGGCCGCGATGCGTCCGGCCTCGAGCTGGCGCGCAGTGACCCAGGCGCCGTCGAGCGACTGGAGACCGAAGTCTCCGAAGGCGACATAGTTGCCCTTCGTCGCCTTACGGTCGCGGACGCGACGCATCTCCTTGCGGAACTTGACTCTCTTGGGCATCCGGGGCATCGGACGGGACTCCTGAAGACGCGCGGGTGATTCGCCGCGCGGGGCGTTCGTTCAATCGATCGTTTAGCGACGGCCTCGGGCGCGGGCGCGGGCGCCGGCGGCCTTGGATTCGGACTCGGAGGGATCCTCGGGCACATCGCCGTAGAGGCCGGTGTAGACCCAGACCTTCACGCCGATCATGCCGGCGGTGGTGCGCGACTCGGCGAAGCCGTAGTCGATGCGGGCCTGGAGGGTGGACAGGGGCAGCGAGCCGAGGCGGACATCGAGGCTGCGCGACATCTCGGCGCCGCCGAGGCGGCCGGAGATGCGGATGCGCACGCCCTTGGCGCCGGTCTGCAAGGCGCCCTCGGCGCGCATCTTGACGATGCGGCGGAACGAGGCACGCTTCTTGAGCTGCTCGGCGATGCCTTCGGCGATGAGCTGCGCGTTCAGGTCGGGGTTCTTGATCTCGATGATGCTCATCGAGACCTTGCGGCCCGTCATGTACTGCAGTTCTTCGGTCAGACGCTCGACCTCGGCGCCCTTGGGCCCGATGACCAGGCCCGGGCGGGCGGTCTTGACGATGATCTTGAGTTCTTCGCGGGTGCGCTCGATGTTGATGTCCGACACCGCCGCGAAGGGCGGGGTGCGGTTCAGGCGCCGGTCGAGGAACTCGCGGATCTTGTAGTCCTCGACGAGCAGCTCGCCGAAGAGGGCTTTGGGGGCGTACCACCGGCTCTTGTGGGGCTCGGTGATGCCGACTCGCAGGCCGTATGGGTGGGTCTTCTGTCCCATGTGCTTAGCGTTCCTCCACGCCGACGACGATGTGCGACAGACGCTTGCGGATAGTGTGAGCGCGACCGCGGTCCTTGGGGTGGAACCGCTTGATGGTGGGGCCGCCGTCCACGCGTGACTCGGCGACGATGAGGGCGCCGACATCGGCGTTGCCCTGCTCGGCGTCCGCGATGGCGGCGCTGAGGGTCTTGCGGACATCGACGGCGGCGCGCTTGGGGCTGAACTGCAGGACCGAGAGGGCCCGCTCGACCGGCATGCCGCGGATCATGTCGGCGACCAGGCGGGCCTTGCGTGCGGAACCCCGGACGAAGTCGGCCTGGCTGGTGAACCGGACGAATTGCGAGGGCTCGGCGCCGATGGCCTGCGCGATGGCCTGGACATGGCGGACCTTGAGGCGCGGGTGGTTGCGCCCGGCGAGCCAGTTGTTGACGGCGGAGTGCGCGTCGCGGTGGCCCATGCCGGTGGCTTCGACGGCGTGCGCGAGTTCGTCGCGTGAGACACCGGCCTTGTCGGCGAGCCGCTTCAGTTTGTCGGGGTTGATGACCACTGGGTCGTTCCTGCTTTGACGCGATGCGCTTCACGGTCGAAGCGCGGGGTGTTTCGAGAGACGGGGTCGGCGATCAGCCGGCCTTGATGCCTTCCTTCTTGTTCGTGTGCCCGCGGAAGGAGCGGGTCGGGCTGAACTCGCCCAGTTTGTGGCCGACCATGTCCTCGGTGACGAAGACATCGATGAACGCGCGGCCGTTGTGGACCTTGAAGGTGTAGCCCACGAACTCGGGGACGATGGTGCACGCGCGGGCCCAGGTCTTGATGGGCTCGCGGCGGTTCTGCGCGGCGAGTTTCTCCACCTTGCGGTAGACCGACTCGACGACGTACGGGCCTTTTTTGAGCGATCGTGCCATAGGGTCTTTTCCTCGTCGCCGTTAGAGGGTCAGCTGGCCGTAGCGCCGGCTGCGACGGCGACGGATGATGAGGTCGTTCGAAGCCTTCTTCTTGGCGCGCGTCGGGCCGCCCTTCGCGAAGACGCCGGTGGGGCTGACGGGGGGACGACCGGTCTTGGACTTCGCGTCGCCGCCGCCGATGGGGTGGTCGTTGTGGTTGCGAACGATCGCGCGGGTGATCGGACGCTTGCCGCGGTAGCGCGAGCGACCGGCCTTGCCCCAGCGGATGTTCTGGTGGTCGGGGTTGCCGACATGACCGATCGTCGCGCGGCACTCGACCGAAACCTTGCGGATTTCACCGGAGGGGAGCACGAGCGTCGCCATGCCCGCTTCGCGGTTGGTGAGACGGGCGTACATACCGGCGGCGCGGCACATCTGGCCGCCCTTGCCCGGGGCCATCTCGATGCAGTGCACATTGAGGCCCGTGGGGATGAACTTCATCGGCATGCAGTTGCCGGGCTTGGGCTCGACGAACTTGTCGTCGGCGAGGACCGTGTCCCCGTCCTTGAGTCCCAGCGGCGCCAGGATGTAGCGCTTCACGCCGTCCGCGTACTCGATGAGCGCGATGTGGCAGGTGCGGTTGGGGTCGTACTCGATGCCCACGACCTTGCCGACGACGCCGTTGCGGTCGGCGCGCTTGAAGTCGATCTTGCGGTACATCTGCTTGTGACCGCCGCCGCGACCGCGCGCGGTGATCACGCCGTGCGAGTTGCGGCCGCCCGTCTTGGGCTTGGGCACGAGGAGCGACTTCTCGGGGCGCTTCTTGGTGACCTCGGCGTGGAGGTTCACCGACGAGTTGCGCCGTCCTGCGCTGGTCGGGTTGTAAACGCGAATGGGCATTGGGTCGTCTCGTCAGTCAGTCGCGGCCGGGCCGCGGGGAATCGCTCGTGGGAAGGTCGATGGCCTTGCGCGGTTTAGAAGAGCTCGATCCGGTCGTCCGGGTGGAGCTTGACATAGGCCTTCTTGGTCGTGCGGCCGGGGACATAGCCGAAGCGCGTGCGGCGCAACTTCGACTCGTGGTTCTGGGTGGCGACCCCGACAACGCGGACATCATAGATGGACTGGATCGCCTTCTTGATGTCGTCCTTGCGAGCGGTGCGCGAAACCTCAAAGAGGTAACGGTTGTGCTCGGTGGCCTGGGCCGTGCCCTTCTCGGTAAGGAGCGGGCGCTTGATGATGTAGTGGGCTTCCATTACGCGGCCTCCGTAACAGCGCGGGTGCGGATGTTCTTGGCCGTCTTGTCCATCTTGCTGCTCGCGCCGTTCAACCACGCCTCGAGGTCGCTCTTGGCGATGACCATGTAGCGGTGATTGAGCATCTCGAAGCAGGTCAGTTGCTCGACGGGGACGGTCGTGACGCCCTCGATGTTCGCGGCCGACTTGCGCACATTGTCGTTGTCGGGCGCGAGCGCAACCAGGCAGGTGCGGTCGATGCTGAAGGCCGTGAGCAGGTCCTTGAACGCGCGGGTCTTGGGCTCGCCGAAGGCGAGGGTGTCGACCACGCGGACCTCGCCGTCGAGCAGTTTGGCCAGCAGCGCGTTGCGGTTGGCCTTGCGACGCATCTTGACGGGCATGTCGAGACGGTACTGCTCGCGGGTCTTGGTCTTCGCGAACGCGACGCCGCCACCCTTGCGGATGGGGTTACGCGCGGGGCCCGTGCGTGCGTTGCCGGTGCCCTTCTGGCGGTAGAGCTTCCTGGTGGAGCCCTCGACCATGCCGCGGGATTTGGTTCGTGCAGAGCCCTGGCGCCGGTTCGCGTGATAGCGAACATACGCCTGCTTGATGAGGGCGGGGTTCACTTCGCCGCCGAGCGTCTGCTCGTCGATCGCGAAGGTCCCGACCTGCTTGCCCTGAATGTTGAGAACGGGGATGTCCATTGAAATCCTCGCTCGATCGCCTTTGTGAGTCCGCTCGGAGAGAGTTCTCCTCGCGGCTTTCCGTTCGCCTTGGCCGGGCGATGCGCTCGCAAGCGCTGACTCGTCCGACCGGTGACTCGGCGTGATGCCCGTTGTGTCTATGCCCGTTGGTTTCTCCGAAGAGACCTTCCGAGCCGGTCGGCCGCTGCCGAACTTTTCGCGGCCGACCCGGGGGTTCCTGTCCTGCCCTTGCCGCGTCTTTGCGGTGGGCCTGTCTATCCGACCGGTCCGAACAAGCGGACCGGGTCATTGATTCGTTCAGCCCTTGAGGGCTTCGGCCTGCTTGCGGGCCTTGCTCTTGTAGAGGCGCGTCGGGATGCGCACCTGCACCTCGCTCTTGTTCGCGCCGGGGACGGGCCCCTTGACGAGGAGGAGGTTCCGCTCGGCGTCGATCTTGATGACCGGGATCGAGCGGACGGTGATGCGCTCGGCGCCCAGTTGGCCGGCCATCTTCTTGCCCTTGCGGAGGCCGCCGCCGAGACCACGGTTCGAGCCGTGGCCGCCGATGGAGCCGGGCGAGCGGTGCTTGCGCTCGACGCCGTGGGTCGCCTGCTGGCCCTTGAAGTTCCAGCGCTTGATGGTGCCCTGGTAGCCCTTACCTTTGCTCTCGCCGATGACATCGACGAAGGCGGTCGAGCCGAGCGCTTCGACGGTCAGGGCCTGGCCGAGTTCGTACTCGCCGAGGCCCTTCTCATCAACGCGGAACTCGAGGTGCGCACGCTTGGGGGTGGTCCCGGCCTTGGCGTCGTGGCCGATCATGGGGATCGGGGTGACGCGGGGCTTCGCCTCTCCGTAGCCGATCTGCACGGCGGTGTAGCCGTCGGCCTCGGCGGTGCGGAGTTGGGTGACGATGCACGGACCGACTTCGATCACGGTGACAGGGACATTGGTCCCGTCTTCCATGAAGTAGCGGGTCATGCCCATCTTTCGACCGAGTAGCGTGAGCGACATGGCGTTGGATCCAGAGGTCTTGGGGGTCGAGTGGCTCGAATGAGCCGGTGAAGAAACGCGTTGAGGCCGGTCTCACGCGAGTGTCGCGGAGCGCCGGCCTCGGGAAGGTCAGGCTTTGATCTTGATGAAGACGCCGGCGGGCACGACGAGGCGGTTGAGGGCCTCAACGGTGCGGGCGTTGGCTTCGGTGATGTCAATGATGCGCTTGTGGGTGCGGATCTCGAACTGCTCGCGCGACTTCTTGTCGATGAAGGGCGAACGGAGAACCGTGTAGCGCTCGATGCGGGTGGGAAGAGGCACGGGCCCGGCAACGCGAGCGTTGGTGCGCTTGGCGTGGTCGACGATCTCTTTCGCCGACGAATCGAGGGCCTGGTGGTCGTAGGCCTCCATCCGGATTCTGATCTTGCCGCCAGTCATGCGTCGTCCTGCCGATGAGTGATCCGAATCAAGTAACTCGCACACGCGAGACAGTGGTGGTGTCGGGCCGAGAACCCATGAAGCCCGCCGATAGGCACATACCGCAGCGATCTGCTGCCTCGTCGGTCCGACGCGTCCATCGCGTCGGATACCGTCGAGCGGTGTCCGGCATGTGAGAACGGGACTCTCGGGGACGCCCACCAGCGCCTCGCGAGCCGCGAAGGGTAGACCCCCTTGCCGACGGGTCAAGCCAGCGGTGCTGATGGGACGAAGATTTCGCGAAGGCGGGCGGGTCTTCGTCGCCTGAACACCGAATCATTGGATACCTATGCCGATGCCGACCCTCCCCCACTTCTCCCGTTCATTCCTTCTCGCGCTGGCCGCGACGCTCGCGCAGCCCGCCGTCGCGCAGGGTTCGCGCACCGCCCCCCCGCCGACCCAGCCCGACCCGGCGCCCGCAGACCGTGAGGCGTCCCGCCGAGACTTCCCGCTCCAGCAGAACCTCTCGAATTTCCCCGCTTTAGGGGTGGCCCTCCGACTTCCGGAGAACGCCACGCTCCAGAGCAACGAGTTGGGCACCGATCGCCAGTCGCTCACCCTCGTCGCCGCCGACCGGCGCTGGGCGATCCGCATCCTCGACCGTCGTTCCCGGGATGTCGGGCTGACCCCCGATGAGGTCGCGATGGAGTTGATGCAGGAACTCCGGGCGTCGCGTCAGCAGGTCGACCCCAAGACCGGCCGGACCGGCTCGGGCGTGAGCATCGATCTGGGCACGCCGGACATGATGATCTCGGATTCGCCCGCGGCCCAGTTCTACGCGGGGTTC
Organism: uncultured Phycisphaeraceae bacterium; assembly: GCA_964350875.1. Lineage (GTDB taxonomy): Bacteria > Planctomycetota > Phycisphaerae > Phycisphaerales > UBA1924 > JAHBXC01. The sequence continues at coordinate 30,955 of CAYGLT010000012.1, forward strand.
ATGTCGAGCGCGAACCAGCCGGTCGTCGCGGGATACACCATCGCGCTGGTCGAGCCGGGCCGCTTCGTCATCCTCCAACTCGACACCTCGGTCGAGCACGCCGGGATCGCGATCGACCTGTACGAGCGGCTCATCGAGAGCGTCGAACTGCGCAACCCGATGGACATGGCCGCCCAAAGGCAGGCGGCGATCAAGACCGGGCAGAGTTTCCTCAACACGCTCCCCGCCAGCGAGTACCTCGCGGCGTTGCCCGAAGAGACCGTGCGCTGGTACCGCACGGTTGCGCCCGACCCCACGACTCCCGACGGCGTGCGCGAGGTCGGCTACCAGCGCGTCGAGATGCGCACCGGCAAGCGCGGCGAACTCAACCCTCAGAAGCCGTCGTCCCGCTGGAACCAGACCGAACTCGAGGACGGCATCCTCGTGAAGATCGAGGCCCGCGCCGTGCTCGGCCCGGCCGAGAACCCGACCAGGCAGGTCGTGGACAGCCAGGCGATCTACTGGATGAAACTCGACGCGCAGGGCCGCGGCGAAGAGTCATGGTCAATGAAGATGATCCTGAAAGAGTCGGGCGAGGAAGCCGTGTACACCGAGGTCGGCGCGCGGCTGGGCGACCATCTGACGGTCACCGTGAACGCGCCGGGCTTGCAGCCGGTCGAGAAGCGCTGGCGCATCCCGGAAGAGGGCTACATCTCGCAGGCCGAGACACACCTGATCCCTCGATTGCTCGCCCGCGCCGGCGCGCAGGCGGACATGGCGTTCTACTCGTACTCGTCGTCGCTCAACGAGATGAAGTTGCGCAAGGAGCAACTGTCGCGTGTTGACGATCCCAAGGCCGCCAACAACGCGGTGTGGAAACTCAGCACCGAAGTGACGGAGGGCGCGGCGCCGCGTCAGTACTTCCTGGATGCGCAGGGCGACCTCGCGAGGGGGCAGATGCCCGACGGCGCGATCCTGATGCCCACAAACCCGGAAGACCTCCGAGCGGCGTGGAAACGCAAGGGCTTGCCGACGAACTGAGGGTGAACGGCTCGATTCAGCCGTCGTTCATCGCGGGGTCGTCGGCGTTCTCGGGCGCGTCAGGGGTCTCGCCGCGGATCGAGGCCGCGAGCGCTTCGAGCGACTCGACCGCCTCGTTCACGCGCGTGCGGGTGTCGCCCGAGACGCGCGATGCGCCGTTGCGCAGGCTGCTCGCGGCGTCGGCGTAGGCCTTGGCCGCCTCTTCGCCGGCGAGGTCGATCGCCTCGGCGACTTCCGCGGCCAGACCGCCCGCGCGGTCGGCGATGGTCGGCGCAGAGTCCATCGAAGCGATGTGGTTCATCGTGGACGCGACCTGCTCGAGCGTCGAAGCGCGGAGGCGGTGCGCGTCGGCCAGGCCCTGCTGGGCGGCGGCGAGCGCGAGCCCGTTCTTCGCGCGGCGGAGCGTGGCGATGGCGCGCCCGTAGGCGCTCGTCGCACGGTCAACGGCCGGCTTGAATCGCTCGTTGAGCGCGGCCTCGACCTGCCCGAGGAGTTCCTCGACCCGTGCGCCCGCGTCGTCGGCGACGCGCTGCGCAGTGTTCGAATCCTCGATGCGCCGGGATCGTTCGTCCTCGATGCTCTTCCGGGTCGCCTGGAGTTGGGCGGCGAGCGTCTGGAGTTGCTGCTCGCGGATCTCCGCGTTACGGACTTCTGGCAGCAGGACATCGGCCTGCGCCTGCAGGTCCGAAGCGGTCCGCTCGAACTCCGCGGCGCGGCGAGCGAGGCGGTACGCCTGCTCGGTCAACTCGGCACGCTCGGCGGCGCCGGCGCGGATCGCCTGCTGGCGGAGGGCGGCCTCCTGCTGGCGGATCGTGCTGGCCTGCTCGCGCTGTTCCTGCTGGCGGCCGTTGAGTTGCGCGACCTGCCCGACGAGCCCTTCGCGGTTGAGCCGGGACTCTTCCATCTCCTGCGCGACGCGCGAGGATTCCTCGGCGATGCGGTCGAGGTCGGCGCCCGAGTCGCCGCTGCGCATGGCGGCGGCGATGGCGCTCTGGCTTGCGTACTCGGAAGCCGCCACGCGGGCGCTGGCGAGGAGGGTCGCGACCTCACCCGCGGGAACGAGCGCCTCGGAGAGTTCGATCTGCGCGAGCCCGGTCTGGGCTTCGCCCATCAGCGAGGAGGCGGTCTCGAGCGCGACGCCTTCGTAGTCGCTCGATGCGCTCTGGAGTTGGCTGACGACCGCTTGATAGGTCTTCTTGCGGGATTCGGTCGGCGCCGAAACGCCGCCCGCCGTCACCGACAGCAGCGTGGCCTGCGCGCTGGTGAGTCGCTCGTCGGTCCCGCTTTCGTTGCATCCGCCCAGGGCGATGGCCAGCCCGGCGACGGCAAGGAGGGCGATGCGGCGATGGTTCTGGGCGGTCGAGCGGTGATTCATGGTCGTCATGCTGCGTCTCGGGTCGGTCATCGGGCGCGGCGGAGTCCGGGATCAATGCCCGGGTGCGCGGGGGTCGGGAGTGTAGCAAGCCGCCACGGCGCGACCCTACGGCCCCGGCGCGGGCGCGGTTCCCGGCGGGCCTTCCGGGAGCCGAACGAACGGCTACTCGATCAGGGCGGCCAGACGCTCGATCAGGCAACGCTGGTTCTCGCGAGACTTCTCCAGCCAGATCGAGCACGGGGTCAGGTTCAGGACATGTTCCGCCGTGCTGCCCAGCAGAAGCGCGCTGCGGCCCGACCCGTGGCTGCCCATGAACAGGAGATCGAGCCGGAGCGACGCGGAGAGGTCCGTGATGGCGGTCGAGGCGTGCCCCTCGCCTATTTCGAGCCGAAGCATCGGTCCCCCGTCGCGACGCATCGCCGCCGCGTGCCGCTCGACATGCCCCTCGGCGGCGGCGCGCCGTTCCTTGAGGAAGTCCTGCTTGCTCAGCGCGGCGTACGCGCCGGGCGTTTCCTCCACCGAATGCAGGATCTCGACGGCCGGGAGGCGCAACGCCGTCGCGATGGCGTCGGCGCGGCGGAGCGCGAGATCGGCGCCCACCGAGAAATCCGTCGAAACGCCGATGCGCTGGACCTTCCCGTCGAAATCACGCCGCGCAACGAGCACGCTCACCGGGCTCTTGCGCACCAGGCGGCGTGTCGTGTTCCCCAGCACGACCTGCGCGTCGGCGTGCGAACCGCGACGCCCCACGATGACCAGATCCGCCTTGTGTTTCTTCACAACCTGCAGGATCTGAGTCGCCGAATCGCCCTCGGCGATCTCGAACTCCGCGTCCGCCAGCCCGTGCGTTTCCAGATACGCCCGTGCGTCCTGCTCGACGCGCGACCGCCAATCCCGCACATTCTGCTCGACATGCGGCGATGACTCGGCGATCGGATCGAGCGCCGTCATCGCGATGATCTTCGCGCCCAGCGCGTCGCGGACGAACGCCGCTGCGTTCGCGGCCCCGAGGGACGCGGGCGAGAAGTCGGTCGCGAACACCGCGATCTTGATCGGCGGCGCGGGCGTGCGGGGCGCCTCGTCCGAAGGGCGCGTCGTGGTTGTGCTCGATTGCGCCATGCGGTGCGCTCCGCCGCGTGTCAGTCCTTGCCTGGGTACGCGGCCGCGCCGCGCGCGGCCTCGCCCGGGGGATCGTACTCGATGACCGACTCCGTGCGCGGGCGATACATCGACTCGATCCACTCGATGCCCTCGCGGAACCGGCGCTCCGACGAGTTGCGGAACACCGGCCTCCACCCTCGGACCTCCGGGTGAGGCCTGAACGCGTTGTCACGGTTCAGACCCATCTGGAAAAGCAGCGAGCGATCGGGCGTCTGCCAGTTGATGAGCGGCTGCCCGTCGTTGGTCCGGTACTGATCGAGGATGATGAAGTTGGTGTAGACGCTCTGCTCGGAGCCGGCGCGGCGACGGAAGAAGGTGAGCCCGCTCGAGTTCGCACCGCCGTGGCATCCCGATGTCGCGCAGTTCTGGAGCAGCCAGGTCGTGTGAATCTCGTCGCGGAACTTGTCCATCGACTTCACGCTGTCGATCACTCGGACCTCGCCGTAGAGGTCGCGCGCCTGCAACTGGAACATGATGTCCAGGATCTCGGCGGGGTTCTTGCGATAGAAGCGATCGCGCTCGACGCGCGTCGAGGGGATGAGCGGGCTCCCCGCGTAGCGCTGGAGGAGTTTGTCGATGGTTGTGCGGTCGATGAGCAACTTCGGCGGCGAGCGCAGGTCCAGTTCGTAGACCTTCATCAGGTTGACCTGCTCGGGCGAGAGCAGCGGGAAGTCGCGCGACTGGCCGAGCGGGACCGCCGGGCCCTGCGCGATGTCCTCGTCGTCGTCATCCTCCGGCGGCTCATCGAACGATGGCTCGGCCTTCTCGACGGGCGTTTCCGCGCGCTCGGGCGCCTGGGCGAGTTCGGCGTCACGGAGCGCGCGGCGTTCGCGCATTTCGATCTGCCTGCTCACGAGTTCGCGCAACTGTCGGCCCCGATCGCTGAACTGATCCACCTTGAGGATGTGGTCGAGTTCGGCCATCGCCTCCTCGTACATGCCGACATTCTGGAGCCACTCCGCGACGAGCAGGAGCCGCTCGACATCGCCGTCGTCGATGAGGGACCGCATGCGCTCGTACCGCTCGCGCAGGGGCGGTTGGAGTTCGACGCGCTCGACATTCTCGGTGGGCACACGCGCCTCGACCCCGGCGATGCGCAGGGTGATCCAGTCGCGGTTCTGGTCCACGCGCCGGCCGATGAGGCGGTGCCCGTCGCGCATGACGAGCACGATGTCGTATTCCAGGCGGGCGATGTCCGCGCGGGCAATGTCGCGCATCGCGTCCCCGTGCTTGATGGTCACCCGCTCGGGGTTGATGGTCGTCAGCGTTCCCTCCACGCGGGAGCCGTCCCGGAGCACGACCAGCACCTCCATGTTGATCGTCGGATCGACGACCAGCGAGACGGCCCGGGTGGTGTCCCGTTCCTGGGGCTGGGCGTGCGCCGGAGCCGGGTCGATCAGCCCGACCGACAGCACCGCGGCGAGGGCGGCGCCCGCGCAGGCCGCGAGAACGCCATTCATTCCGGATTGTCCCTGTGGGTGTGGCACCGCCTGCATCATCCGCCGGAGTGGTGGTGGTTGTCCAGTGATGCCCCTCGATACGCCGGAATTGGCCCCGGGTTGCCGATCGGCGGCCTCTCGAGCCCCGAAGCGTCGATCCCGGCCCGTCAACGCGGTCTGTTCACGCGGCCGAGCACGAGGCCCCGCGCGAGGATTCCTCGATGCGCTGGCTGAGCAGGTCGGGTGTGAAGGGCTTCTCGAGGACCGCGCCGGCGCCGGCCTCGAACGCCGCCTCGACGAACGCGTCGTCGAGTTCGCGCGCCAGGACGATGATCCGCGTGGATTCGTTGGCCGCGCGACAGGCGCCGATGAGGGCGAGCGCGTCCATGCCCGGGATGTCCCGGTCGAGGATCATCAGATCCGGCGCGTCGCGGTGAACGGCCCCGAGCGCGTCAGCCGCGGAGCGGGATTCCTCGATCGCGTGGTCGCCGAACTGGGCGAGGACCGAGCGTTGCATCGCCCGCATGGGGCGGGAATCTTCGACAAGCAGCACCTTCATCCGGGACCATCCTTCTCGAGCAGGCGGGGCGGGTGTTCTCAGCCCGGTGATCGGACGATTCGGCCGTCGCCTGCACCTTCCGATCGCCGCCCGAGAGGGCGTCAGTCGGGGGCCGCCCGGGGGCCGTCCGGGCCGTCCCGACACGCGCCATTTCGCGTAAACACCGTGATTACGGGTGATTGCGAGCGAAAATGCGCGTCGGCCCGGCATGTAAAAAAGCCGCCAAACCCTCCATATTGAGGTTTCCGGCGCGTTCAAAACGGCGTATACTGCTCGTGACGTGTTTCTTCCCTCCTAACCCGTGGCGCCCCCCCCCAGGGCGCTACGGGTTTTCTCGTGGGAAGACGATTCCGGCCCCGAAACACTGATCACCCGCCGCGGCGAGTCACCACAATGAGGGCCTCGAACTCGGTCCCCGTCTCGATATGTGCCGAGACCAGCGGGTCGCCCGGACCGGTGGACCAGAACCCGCCCGCCGGGAACGGCTCCGAGAACTCGTCGCGGAACTCGCGCAGGCCAAAGCGGACGGTCTCCCCCACTTTGATCTCGTCGATGGGCTTCGAGAACCACTTGTTCAGCCACAGCGTCGTCGCAGGGATGTCGTTGGCCGTCGTGTTCGTGATGATGATCTCCGTGCCGTCACGGATCAGTTGGATCGCCAGCGTCTTGCCGATCACCGCGTTGGTCGGGAACTCCCGGGCGTACTCGACCTCGCCCCAGGTCTGGCACCCGCTCGCAAGCAGCGCGGGCGAGCAGATCACGGCGGTTCCGAGAACTCGGAGCATCCATCGGCAACGGCGGGGAGGCGTGTGCATCTCCCTATAGTCGCGTGCATGGGCTGCGAGAGCAACAGCCATAACGCCACTCCCCCATCGCCCGGTGTTGCGCCGGGCGTCGAAGCCATCGACCCGGCCGAGTTCGCCGCGCGATTCACGACGGACCCGCGCCTCGCGAAGGCCATCCCGGGGTTCGACGCGCCGTTCGTGCAGGCCGGGCTCGCGGGGTACTCCGACGCAGCCATGCGCATCGTCGCGCGCAGGCACGGCTGCCCCCTTTGCGTGACCGAAGCGCTGCTCGACCGAACGCTCCTCGCCGGAGGCCGCGGGTTCGCGAAAGCCGACCTCGGCGAATTGCACGACAATGTTCCGGGCGGCGACGAGGATCACCCGCTCGTCGGGCAGATCATGGGCTCCGACCCCGACGAGATGGCCGCCGCCGCGCTCAAGATGATCGAGCAGGGTTCGCGGCCCCCCGCGCACTACCGCACGATGGCGTACAGCACCGGCGCGCCGGGCTCGCCCGCCAACGACGAACACCGCGCCGACTCGTTCAGCGCCATCGACATCAACCTCGCGTGCCCGGTCAAGAAGATCAGCAAGAAGGCGCGCGGCGGGCACTGGCTCGCGCACCCCGAGGGCGCCATCGACATCCTCCGCGCCGTGCGCGACGCGCTGCCCCCGGAGATCGTCACCACAGTCAAAATGCGCCGGGGCTACGACGAGCCGCCCGAGTTCGAACGCGCCTTCTTCCGGATCTTCGACGCCGCGTACGAACTCGGCTATTCCTGGGCCACCGTGCACGCGCGAACCGTCCAGCAGAAGTACATCGGCCCGTCTCGCTGGACTTTCCTCCGCGACCTCGTGCGTGCGCGCCCCGACCGCGTGATCCTCGGATCGGGCGACATCTGGGACGCGCAGGACATCTTCCGCATGCTCTCGTACACGGGCGTGCACGCGGTGTCCGTCGCGCGGGGGTGCATCGGTAACCCGTGGATCTTCCGACAGGCGCGCGACATGATGGCCGGGCTCCCCCCCCGCGCGCCCTCGATCGCCGAGCAACGCGACGCGCTCCTCTCGCACTTCGACCTCTCCGTCGCGGTCAACGGCGAGAACCTCGCCGGGCGGCTCATGCGCAAGTTCGGCATCCGCTTCGCCGAGCACCATCCGCGCGGCGAAGAGGTCCGCAAGCGGTTCATCGGGGTGAATTCCCAAGCCGATTGGCGCGCTGTGCTCGATGACTTCTACGCCGAGCCCGCCGAAGCCCTGGCCTGAACCCATCGCCGCGTCCGTGCGCACCGGCGCCGTCACTCCGCGCAGTTGCGCGCACCGACGCGGTCACTGCCAGTGAAACGCGCTTGCAATCCCGCGACGCCGTGCGATCGTCTCCGTCCATCCCCCTACGGAGACCTTCATGCGCTACCCCCCTGCCCCGTCGATCATCCTCCCCGCCCTCGCGTTCGCGGCGCTCACACTCCCCGCGTGCGTCGACAGCGCGGCCAGCGGCCCCGTGCTCGCGCAGCAGCGCGAGGCCATCGTGCGGCTCGAACGATCATCTGCCGAGGACCTCGCCGCGTTGCGTTCGCTCGCCTCAAGCGTGCTCGCCGCGCGGGCCGAGCGGCTGCTGACCGACATCGAACACCGGCTCATCGCCGAGACGCTCGACGATCGTGCGCAGCCGCCCGCCGACGCGCAGCCGTGGCTCGTCGAGTACGCCGCACTCCTTCGCGCCGGCGCACCGGCCGACACCCGCCGCGCGCCGCTGCGCACGCTTCCCGAAGTCCTCACGATGCACGAAACAAGCAGCGCGATCCTCGCCGCGCTCGACGCCCGTGCGCTCGAGACAGCGTCGCTGTTCGGCGAGGCGCTCGCCGACAACGCCGCCCTCGCCGACGCCGCGGGCGCGACGGTCGATCTCTCCGCCGCCTCGCGCGAGGCCGCGACCGAACTCTGGCGCTCCGCCGTGCTCGAACGCATCGAGGATCCCGCGCACCGCGCCGCCGCCCAACGCCTCCTCTCCGATGTTCTCTTCCCCTCCAACTGAGGCCTACCGATGCAAAGCCCGCTCCGTCCAACCGACGCCGATCTCGAAACCATCCTGAACAAACTCGAAGGCGACACCCCCGCGCTCACGCCGCGCGAAGTCGAACTGCTCTCGCGCGCACTGCGCGCGCTCGCCGCCGATCAGTTGATGATCCTCCGCATGCAACGGCTCCTCGCGCTGCACGGCGAGTCAGCGCAACGACTCGACACGCTCTACCTCGACGCGAACGCCGCGCTCGAACGACGAGCCGACGCGTCCGTCTCCAGAGAACCGTTCGACCACGACGCGGCGGCCTCGGCACGCGTCGCGCTGGCAAGGCGCGTCGATGACGCCCGAACCGGCCGCGATGTCATCCTCGCCGCCCTCGCGTTCGCCCGCGACATCGCCCCGACGGTCGCCGCCGCCTCGTTCGGCGTGCGATAGGACGCGATTTTTCAATCTGAGGCCAGTTTCATGCGCGTTTTACTGGGGTTTCAGGGCCACCGCTGAAAGTACTCGTGTGCATCGAGCACAGGGCCGCATCGCAATCCCGCGGCCCCTCTTCAGCAGAGTACACACGATCCTGAATCAAAGGAGTTTACCATGAACACCACTCTGAAGACCCTTGTTTGCGCCGCCGCCATCACCGCTTTCGCGGGCGCCCCGTTCGCCGTTGCCCAGCAGCAGAAGAACGATCAGCGTCAGCCCCAGCGTCAGGCGACGCAGGACAGAACCAATGACCGCAACCCCGACACCGTCGCCCGGACAGCCACCTTCGAGTTGATGCTCAACCGCTCGTCCGAACTGATGGGCACGGACCTCTTCGACACCCGCGGCGAGAAGTTGGGCTCGATCGCCGACTTCGTCGTCAGCCGTCGCACCGGCCAGATCGACAGCATCCTCGTCAACACCGGCGCCATCCTCGGCGTGGGCGGCAAGGAAGTTCGCGTTCCCTACAACTCCCTCAACTGGAACGCTGGCAAGGACCGCATTGAGACCACGATGTCCAAGACCGCGATCGACGCGATCCCCGCGTTCGAACGACAGAACGCCGGCGACCTGCCGCTCGACAACATCAACCAGTACAACCGCATGGGCGAGGAGCGCACCAACCCGCGCGACGCCGTCCACGGCGGCCCGTACGGCGCTGATCGCGGCATCCTGCTCAGCACCATCGTCGGCCAGGACCTCAACTGCCTTGCCGACGCCTGCGGCGAGGTCGAAGACACCATCGTTGAGGTGAACACCGGCCGCGTCGTCTACCTCGTCATCGACCCTGACGAAAACTTCCTCGGTATCGCCGACACCCTGCGCATGGCGCCCTTCAGCATCGCCCGTTGGAATGTTGACGCCAGCGAGATGCGCATCGACGCCACCAAGCAGCAGGTGCTCGCGGCGCCCGAGTTTGACGGCGACCTCCTCCCCTTCACCGCCCGTGCCCGCGTCACCGAGGTCTACCGCGTCTACGGCCAGGAGGCCCCGGCCCTCGACCGTCGCGCGTCGGACACCAAGCCGATGAAGGACGACAACGCCAACCGCGACGACTCCATGAAGCACAACGACGCCAACAAGAACACGCAGGGCAACCGCCCCTACTGATCCGGCGTCATCGCACGACCGTGAGAGTTTGAGAGAGTCTCAGCGGCGCCCGGTCCTCACCGACCGGGCGCTGTCTTTTTCTGCGCACTCAATCCGATTCTTCGCGCCCGTCGGGGATCCCCGCGACTTCCTCGGCCTTGTCGGTCTCGCGGTCCGCCCACAGTTTCGCACGCCGCGAGAGCACCCACAGCAGCGACACCACCGCACACGCGGCGGAGGCCAGGAACATCGCATCCAGAATCGGGGGGACCGTCGCCGCCGAGTACTGGAATCTGAGCATCCCCGAAAAAATCGCGAGCGCCACGCAAACCAACAGTACGGCGACAGGAGTCATGGTTCGGATGAACCCTTGGCCCACAAGATGAATCCAACATGAGATCTCAGATGAAGTATCTATCATCTTCCCTTCTCGCGATGATGGGGTATCGTCGTCATCGCGGCGACCGCCGGTGAGGCGGCGCCCTGAGGGGTCTCTCTGATGGGCTTCTTCCAGAAACTGCTCGACACCTCCGACTTCCCCGCCCGCTGGCATTGCGGCCAGTGGACGCCCGAACTCGGCTGGCTCCACATCACCTCCGACATCCTGATCTTCGCCGCCTACTTCGCCATCCCCACCTCACTCGCCATCCTCGCGATCAGGCGACGCGATCTCCCCTTCAACTACCTCCTCGCGCTGTTCGTCGCCTTCATCCTGGCGTGCGGCACGACGCACCTCATCGAGGCCGCGATCTTCTGGAAGCCCGTTTACCGCCTCAGCGGTCTGGCCAAAGCCATCACCGCCGTCATCTCGGTCGCCACCGCGCTGGTCCTCATCCGGTCGCTCCCCTCGCTCATCACCCTGACCGGGCTCCGCGCCGCCAACACCGACCTCCAGACCGCCCTCACCCGCGAGGCCCAGGCACGCGAAGAACTCACCACCGCGCGGGACACCCTCGAACGCCGCACCTCCGAGATGACCCAGCGCATCCGCCGCATCTCGACCGCCTTCGCCGCCTCGAAATGCGTCGCCTGCCGCTGGAACGCCGAGACCGGCGTCATCGACTGGGAAATCGGCTACGCCGAGGCCTGCAGGCAACGCGGCGTGGACGCCCCGAGTTCGCTCAACGCGTTCAGCGACATTCTGACCCCCGAGAGCGCCGATCGCCTCCAGGCCGCGGTGGAGGAAGCCGTCGCCACGAACACGCCGCTCGACTTCGAAGGCCGCCTCGCCTCCCAGCCCGACCGCCCGATCCGCCTCTCGGCCACGCCCGAGCCGCCCATCGAAGGCCAGCCCCGTCATATCAACGGGATGTTCCGCTTCCTGTAGTCGCAGCGCTGTCGTCCGGAGCGCCGTGTTTCCGCAGGGGCAGCGTCACGCTGAAGGTGCACCCGCGGTCGGCGCAGTTCTCAACGCCGATCGACCCGCCGTGCAACTCCGCGATGCCCTGCGCGATCGCCAGCCCCAGCCCGTGCCCCCTCCCCTTGCGCTGCTCCTCGGGCGCCTGCGCGAACCGGTCGAAGATCGTCTTGAGTTGCGCCTCGGGGATCCCCGGACCGTAGTCGCGCACGCGGATCACAACCGTCTCGCCGTCCACGCCCGCCTCGATCTCCACCCGCTCGTCGGCGGGCGAGAACCGGATCGCGTTGCGCACCAGGTTGTCCAGCATCGTGCGCAGGAGTTCCGGCTCGCCCGCGACCGCGTGATCCATGGTCTCCTCGTCCGAGAGGATCTTCGGCGCCAGCCGCACGCGGTACTGACGCGCCATCGCCGCGCAGTGCTCCGAACTGTCGATGACCAGGTCGTTGACCGCGTACTCCTTGATCTCGGCCAGCCCCTTGCCGTCGCGCACGCGCGTCAGCGTCAGGAAACTCTCCACCAGCCGCCCCAGACGGAGCATCTCTTCCGAAGCCGAGTCCACGAAGTCCCGCACGGGCTGCGGCGATTCGGAGGTGTCCAGCGTCTGCGCCTCCAGCAGCATCACCGCGATGGGCGTCTTGATCTCGTGCGACACATTCGACAGGAACCGCTCCTGCGCCGCGAACCCTTCAAGAATCCGCTGGCGCGCTTGGTCCAGTTCGTTCGCAAGCCGCACCACCTCGGAGTTGGAACTGTCCAACTCGAAACCCCGACCGATCGACTCGGGCCGAAGGTTCTGCGCGATCGCGCGGAGCCGCTCGTACGGCGCCACCGCGATGCCGCCGATGAACCACCCCGCGACCGCCGCAGCAACCGGGCCGATCACTCCCGCGAGCAGCAGCACATTCCTCAACAGGGAGAGTTGCCTGCGGACGAACGCGTCGCTGCGCGCCACCACGACCACGAAGTCGCCACGGCCGTCCGTGCTCAGCCCGACGAACACCGCCCGCGCGTCGACCATCGTCGGCGTGTCAGCGCCCGTCGAGAGCGGCAGCCGCACCGATTCCACGATCGGATGGGCGTGGGCGGCGGCGAGCGAAACCGGCTTGGACTCCCCGCTGATCACGCCCTGCCGCCCGGGGATCACATTCGTCCCGTCCGCGTTGAACACCTCGATGAACGCCGGATCGAACTGGAAGAACCGCGACTTGCTGATCGCGATGCTCGTCAGCCGTTGCTGATCAAGATTCGGCAGCCACGGCTCGACCTCGTCCGCGATCTCCGCCGCGCGCATGGCGAGTTGCTCGTCGAACAGCCTGTTCATCGACGCCGACTGATACAGCCAGAACACCGCGCCCGACGACCATTGGATCACAGAGAAAATCACCACGACCCACATGGTGAGTCGCAGTCGCATCGACGAGCGCGGCCTCGCGAGGAAATCCCGCGGCACGGGCGATCAGTCCATCACGCCGAAGCGGTACCCGGCGCCCTTGATCGTGTGGATGAGCCCGTGCTCGAAGTCACGGTCGAGTTTCTTGCGAAGCGACGAAACATACACATCGATCACATTGCTCTCGGGCTCGAAGTTCATGTCCCACACGCTCTCGGCGATCTGCGTCCGAGACAGCACGCGGTTCGGGTTCCGCATGAGGTACTCGAGCAGCGCGAACTCCTTGTTGGAGAGTTCGTGTTCCAAATCCCCGCGCGTCGCCTTCCTCGTGTAGAGGTCCAGTTCGAGATCCTCGCAGCGCAGGAAGCGGCCTTCGCTCGCCTCGCCGCGACGCAGGAGCGAGCGGATCCGCGCAAGCAGTTCCTCGAACTCGAACGGCTTGGTCAGGTAGTCGTCCGCGCCCGCGTCCAGACCGGCGACCTTGTCGCTCGTGCCCGACAGCGCGGTAAGCATCAGGATCGGCGCGCTCACGCACCGCCGCCGCAGATTGCGACAGACATCCACCCCGTCGCGGTCCGGGAGCATGAGGTCCAGCAGGATCAGGTCGAAGTTCTCGACCGCCGCCAGGTCCTCGCCCTCGAAGCCGCTGTGTGACACCTCGACGGCATACCCGTGCTCGCGCAGCCCGCGCTGGATCGCGCCGGCCATCTTCGGGTTGTCTTCGATGATCAGAATCCGCATCGCGTTCAGTCCTCCGTAGCGCCCCGGGGCATGAATTCTACATCGCTTCGGTCCGTTTGACCCCGTGGAGTCACCGGATGGCCAAAAGATGAATTCCCTTTTAGACGGGGTTCAGCGCCCCCCAATGCTGCCGGGCGAAAGTCCTCATGTCACCGGGCGGGCGCCCGCTCGCCCCCAACCACGACTGAGGAGTTTCCCCCCATGCGCCGCTCACTCACCCTCCCCCGACTCTGGGTCACCTTCACCTTCGCCGCCCTGCTCGGGATCAGCGCCCTCGCCCTGACCGCGTGCAACACCACCGAGGGCGTCGGCGAGGACATCGAAGCCGCCGGAGACGCGCTCTCCGACTCGGCGCGCGACGCCAAGGACTGACCCACTCGCAACGAATGAGCGCCGATTCAGGCGCCGTTCACCGCGCTCCAATTCCATCAACCGAACATACACGCATCGTCCTGACACACACGGACGGGACGACCAACAAGGAAACGAAAGGAAAACACCATGCTTGGCTGGGCACTCGCGTTCTTCATCATCGCCGTCATCGCCGCCGTCTTCGGCTTCACAGGAATCGCCGCGGGCGCCGCCACGATCGCAAAGGTTCTCTTCTTCGTCTTCGTCGTTCTCTTCCTGCTCTCGCTGATTGCCGGGCTCGTCCGCGGCAAGACCGTCTGACCTCCCGCGCCACTTCCACCTTTCAACATACTCACCAAAGGAACAACGCCATGAACACCACCAACCGCTTCCGTCGTCTCGCCGCCCTCTCGCTCCTCGCGACGAGCGCCGCATTCACCGGCTTCGCCATGGGCTGCGAGGATGACCCCGTCGACGAGACCGCCGACGCCATCGAAGACGCCGCCGACGACGCCGGCGATGCGATCGACGACGCGATCGACTGATCCGTTTCACCAACCCTCACGCTTCACACCGCAACATCCACTCCGAAAGGAACGCCATCATGGAAACCACCGCCAACCTCGACAAAGACACCGTCAGCGGCCTGCAGGATCTCATCGAGATCAACATCGACAGCAGCAAGGGCTTCAAGGCCGCCGCCGACAAGATCGAAGATCAACGCATCGCCTCGTACTTCCGTGAGTGCTCCAGCGAGCGCGACGGCTTCGCGCGAGACCTCTCCCGGTATGTGTCGCTCAACGCGACCGAGCCCAAGGACTCGGGCACCGCAAAGGGAACCGTCCACCGCTGGTGGCTCGAACTGCGCGGGACCGTGCAGCGCGGCGACGAGCACGCGGTCCTTGCCGAGGCCGAACGCGGCGAAGACGCGATCAAGGCCCGCTACGAGGACGTGATGAAGAAAACCGCCGGGAATCCGCTCAACAGCGTGCTTCTGGCGCAATACGCGGCGGTCAAGTCCCGTCATGACCAGGTTCGCGCGATGCGCGACGCGCATGACTCCTGATCAGCCGATACACTCAACCACCACGAAGACCCCTGCGAGCAGCGCGCCGCGCCACGCGGGGGTCTTTTCGCAGGATTCCGCCTCCCGAGAGAGCGAAGGTCGAACATGACCCTTCGAATCCAGACCAGCACCCGCCAGAACCGTGAGACGCTCGCTGCGCGATTCGAGCACGCGCGACGCACCAGCGTGCGGCTCGCCGAGTCGCTCTCCGCGGAAGACATGACCGCGCAGGTGAGCATCGAGGCGAGCCCCACCAAGTGGCACCTCGCGCACACCACATGGTTCTTCGAGACCTTCATCCTCGAACAGCACGAGCGCGCGTTCGCCCCGTACGACCCCGCGTTCCGCGTGCTCTTCAACAGTTACTACACCACGCTCGGCGATCGTCACCCCCGCGCGTGCCGCGGCCTGCTGACCCGACCCGGCGTCGGCGAGGTCCTCGCGTATCGCGACAGCGTCGACGATCGACTGCGCAAACTCCTCCCGACGCTGCGCAGCGCCGACTACCCCGCCGTCGCCGAACTCATCGAACTCGGCATCCAGCACGAGCAGCAGCACCAGGAACTCCTGCTCACCGACATCATGCTGCTCTTCCACGCGAGCCCGCTGCGCCCCGCGTACCGCGTGGGCGAGCCGCGGGCCACGCCCGACACGCACGCACGCTCGCTCGAATGGATCCCTTTCGACGGGGGCGTCGTCACCATCGGCCGCGAACACTCGAACACTCCGGGCGACTTCGCGTACGACAACGAGGGCCCCGCGCACCGCAGGTTCCTCGAACCTTACGAACTTGCCTCGCGCCTCACGACCAACGCCGAGTACGCGCGGTTCGTCGACGACGGCGGGTACCGCACGCCTTCCCTGTGGCTCGACGAGGGCTGGAACGCGGTCCAGCAGGGCCGTTGGACCTCGCCGCTGTACTGGGAACGCGAGAACGACGACGCGCCGTGGCGCGAGTTCACCGTGCTCGGCATGCGCCCGCTCGATCCGCACGCGCCCGTCGCGCATCTGAGTTTCTTCGAAGCCGACGCGTTCGCGCGATGGTCGAACGCCCGCCTGCCCACCGAGGTCGAGTGGGAACACGCCGCGACCCCGCGCTGGGACAGCGCCGTCGAGCAGGGCCAGTTCCTCCATCCGGACGACCTCATCCCTGCGCTCGACACGGCGCAGATCGGCGGCCTGTCCGGACTCGCCGGGCATGTCTGGGAATGGACGCGCTCCGCCCATGAACCCTACCCCGGGTACACGCCCCCCCGGGGCGCCGTCGGCGAATACAACGGCAAGTTCATGTCCGGGTCGTATGTGCTGCGCGGCGGATCGTGCGCCACCCCGCGCGACCACGCACGCTCGACCTATCGCAATTTCTTCCCGCCCAACCTGCGATGGCAGTTCGCGGGCGTCCGCCTCGCGCGGAGTTCCTCAGATCGTTGACCGGAGTAGACGACATCGAAGCCTTAACCAAACAGTCCAACCTTCGCAAAGCGCTCGTCGACGGCACCATCCGCGACACCTTCCGCGAGGACATCCTCGAAACCGTCGCGCAGCCCGTCGGCGCCAAGGCCATCGCGCCCAAACACCTCTACGACGCGCGCGGGAGCGAACTCTTCGACCAGATCTGCGAAGCGGACGAGTACTACATCCCCCGCGTCGAGTCGTCCATCGTGCGTGACCGCATCGACGAGATCGTCGACGCGCTGGGCCCAGGGCTCGTCCTCGCCGAGCCCGGCTCGGGCAGCGCGCTCAAGGTCGAGCCGATCCTCGAGGCGCTCGACCGCCCCGCCGCGTTCGCGCCCGTTGAGATCAGCGCCGCGCCGCTCAACGAATCCTCGGCGCGCATCGCCAAACGCTTCCCCGACCTCGAGGTCCACCCGGTCTGCGCCGAATTCCATACCGGGCTCGACATGCTGACCGAACTCCCCAAAGAACCCCGCGCGATCTTCTTCCCGGGATCCACCATCGGGAACATGCCCGCCGAGGACCGCGCCGCGCTGCTCCGCTCGTTCGCCCGTTTCGTGGGCCCCAAGGGACGCGTCCTCATCGGATTCGACCTCGTGAAGGACCGCGACGCGCTCCGCGCCGCCTACGACGACCGCGAGGGCATCTCCGCCGCGTTCGCGCTCAATGTCCTCAACCGCATCAAGCGCGAACTGGGCGACGGGCTCGACGCCTCCGCCTTCCGATACGACGCGCGCTGGAACGAGGACGCGTCGCGCATCGAGATGTCCATCGCCAGCACGCGCGACATGACCGGCGAACTCGCCGGCGTCCCGTTCCGCTTCGCCGAGGGCGAACGCGTCCGCACCGAGATCTCGCACAAGTTCACCCGCGAATCCATCGAGCGCGAGGCCGCCGGCGCGGGCATGCGCGTCGTCGAGCACTGGACCGACGATCGCGGCTGGTTCGCCCTGTGCCTGCTCGAAACCGAGGACTGAGCCCATGCCCGAGGAAGACACCACACCTCTGCGCGCACTCTTCCTCAATTGCACGCTCAAACGATCGCCCGAGCGATCCCACACCGACGCCCTGATCGAGGCGTCGCGCATCATCATGGAGAAGAACGGCGTCGAGGTCGAGGCGCTGCGCCCCGTCGACTACGACCTCGCGCCGGGCGTGCAGGCCGACATGACCGAGCACGGGTTCGAGCGCGACGACTGGCCCTCGCTCTTCGACCGCGTGATGCGCGCCGACATCCTCGTGCTCGGAACGCCCATCTGGCTGGGCGACCCGTCCTCCGTGTGCCGGCGCGTCGTCGAGCGCCTGTATTCCAACTCCGGAGAGACCAACGACAACGGTCAGTATGTCTACTACGGTCGCGTCGGCGGCTGCCTCATCACCGGCAACGAGGACGGCGCCAAACACTGCGCCATGAATCTGCTCTACTCGCTCCAGCACATCGGCTTCACCATCCCGCCCCAGGCCGACGCCGCGTGGATGGGCCCGGCCGGTCCCGGCCCCTCGTACCGCGACGACAACTCGGGCGGCCCGGACAACGACTTCACCAACCGCAATGTCACCTTCATGGCTTGGAACCTGATGCACCTCGCCCGCATGCTCCGCGCGAGCGGCGGGATCCCCGCGCACGGAAACCAGCGCAGCGCGTGGCAGGACGGCGAACGGTTCGGTCACCCCGGGCCCGAGTTCCTCAAGCAGTTCGAGGGCGGGCCGAGCGTCGCTGACAAGCGAGCGAACGCGAAGCGGTGAGGGC
>CAYGLT010000013.1:0-34825 GCA_964350875.1 uncultured Phycisphaeraceae bacterium
GCGCGGTCGTTGATCGGCCCGTACTCGCCCGGCTCGAGCGCGACGCGCAGGATCGAACCCCGCGCATCGACGGAGAACTCGACCGCGGCCCTTGAGGGGTTGAGCCGCTCGCGCAGGACCTCGACGCCGTCCACAGACACGACGAACTCGCAATCCCCGAAGGGGAAGGCGTCGCGCGGGAGTTCGGCGACCGCGGCGAAGCGCGAGGAGTGCTCGGGCAATTCGTACTCGACGGCCATCGGCTCGGGGTAGAGCACATCCGCGGCGCCGAGCGGCGCGGGGTTGCGCGGCAGTTCGATGCGCGCCCCGTCGAGGAGCGTGCGCTCGCCCAGCGCTTCTTCGGACCGGATGCGCAGGCCCGAGAGCGGGACGATGCGCGAGGCGTCGAGCGCGGCGGAGGTGACGCTGGTCAACGCGTAGCGCGCACCGCCGCCCGTGTCGCGCAGGGTGAGCAACAGCGTCTCGTCGTCGACGAGTTGCGCGTCGGAGAGCGCGGCGACGGAGCCGTCGTCGAGCCAGACCATCAGCCCGTCGGGCTGGAGGGCATCCGACGCGAGATCGACGCGCGACACGCGCGCGCGGGGAACTTCGATGACGCCCGAATCGGTCTCGATCTCCATCGGATC
This sequence comes from uncultured Phycisphaeraceae bacterium, assembly GCA_964350875.1. GTDB lineage: Bacteria > Planctomycetota > Phycisphaerae > Phycisphaerales > UBA1924 > JAHBXC01. The sequence continues at coordinate 627 of CAYGLT010000013.1, forward strand.
GGCGAGGGAGAGCACGAAGCCCTCGAGCGCGTCGCCGTTGGTGAGGGAGAGTCGATCGCGGAAACGCTCGGTGGACGCCTCGCTCGTGGACTCGCTGCGGTGGTCGATGGGTTCGATGTGCGCGATGCGTTCGAGCGGCGCGACGATGAGACCGAAGCGCGGGTGCGACCACGCGACGGAATCGTCGGGCGCCGCGGAATCGGCAAAGCGGCCCGGGAAGCGCTGGCCGTCGGCGAGCACGAGCACGCCCGAGAGTTGATCGGCGCTGCGCGAGACGCGTGGCGGATCGCGCTTGATCCAGAGCGGCTCGAGCGGCGGGATGAGCGCGACGGCGCTCTGCGCGCCGGCGTGGGGCGATGCCTCGCGGCGCACGCGGTTCTGATCGAGGAAGATGATGGACGCGCGGCGGCCGGAGTCGCCCGCGGTCAGCGCGACGAGCCCCGCGGTGCGCGGCTGGAGATTCTCGTCGAGGATCACGACCGACGGAGACGCGCTCGCGAGACCCGCGAACGAGGCGACGTACGCCGCGAACGCGGCTGCGGTGGAACGGATTCGTCGCGCTGGTATGGGACGCATCATTTCTGGAAGATCGGCAGGTATCGCTTGGGCATTTGCAGAACGATGAGGGCCATTGCTGTCGCGTAGACCGGGCCATTGGAAGTGTCGACCCAGAACCCCTCGCCGTCGTTGGTGGCCTGTCGGGAGAGCATGTCTTCTCGGACGGCGGGCCACCAGATCGCCCAACTCTCTCCGCCCGCGAGGTACATGGCCTGGGCGGCGTAGTAGTGGCCGTAGAAGAAATGGCTGTCCGGCGCGCGGTTCACGCCCGGGAGCGCGGTGTTCATGACATAGTCGATGCCTTTGTCGATGGCGTTGTCTTCGTAGATGCCTGCGTAGTAGAGGGAGGCGACGCCCGCGGCCGAGCGGGGCCAAAGGGAACGACCTCCCGATAACTGGTACATGAATCCGCCGTCGGGGTTCTGGGCGCGGCGGACATATTCGACGGCTTTATCGATCGGCTCGCGCGGGATGTCGATGCCCGCGTTGCGCGCGCTGCGCAGGGCCATGATCTCGCAGATCGTCACCGAGAGGTCGGCGTCGTACGGGACCGGGTTGTAGCGCCAGCCGCCCTCGTCGTTCTGAGATTGCACGATGACGCGGATCGAGCGAACCAGCGCGTCGCGCACGCGCGCCGAGAGCGCGGTGTCGGGCCCGCCCGCGGTCATGCCGTAGACCTCGCCCAGGAAGAGCGAAGCGAACCCGTGCTCGTACATCGGCCCGTGCGTGGGCATCTCGGACGCGATGAATCCGGTGTCGGTGACGCGCGAGAGGATGAACTCGAGCCCTTTGCGCACATTCTCGCCGTACTGCCCGCGGCCGGGCAGGTGCCCGTCGGCCATGAACGCGAGGCACGCGAGAGAGACGATGCCCACATTGCCTCTCCAACGGCCGGAGTCCCACGAGCCGTCGGCGTTCTGATTCGCGGCGAGCCACTCGAGCCCGCGATCGACGGCCGCGTGCAGTTCGGGCGTCATCTCGTTCTCGAGCGCGGCGTTCTCGGCGGATTCACCCGGGCGCGCCGGCGCGGATTCCGCGGGCGCCGACTCCTGCGCGCTCGCGTAGCACGCGAACGACAGCGACGCGAAGGCGGCGAGCGTGCATGTCGCGCGGGGTGTCATTGGTTGGGCCTTTCCTCGGCGAGCCGTCGGTAGTACTCCTCGGTCATGCGCTCGTAGAGCGATGAGAAGGAATCGCCCGCGCCCTGCAGGAGCGCGTCGCGCAGGCGTTCGGGGAGTTTGCCCCAGGTGGGCGCGGCGGAGTCGATCCACCCGCGCGTCTGCGCGCTGTCCTGTTGTGTTCCTGTTCCGGTCGAGCCGGTCGGTTCGCCCTGATTCTGTTGGGCCTGCTGCTGCTGGCCGCGCTGCCCGGGCTGCTGCTGCTGCTCCTGCGACTGGCTCTGCGATGACGAGGACGACGAGGACTGCTGCTGTTGCTGCTGCGCTTTCGCGATGACGGCGTCGAGCCGCGCGAGGATCTCCTCCTGCATGCGCTGGGTCGCCGCGCCGACATCGCCGCGCTGATCGACGCGCGACGCGGTGTCGCGCATGAGGAGCACCGCCTCCTCGAACATCTCGCCCACGGACTCGCCCTTGAGCGCGCGATCGAGTTCGCGCTGCGCCTGCGCGGCGTCGGTGTCCGCCGGCCGCGGCGCCGTCTCGGGACGGTCGGAGGTCTCGCTCTGCTTGGGGATGCCCAGCAGGTCGTCGAGCGACTTGGGCTTGTCCGGCTGCTTGGCGGGCGCCGGGTCTTTCTTCGGCGCATCGGGAGCCGGGGCGGTCTGCGCGAAAGCGCACGCGGAGAGCGCGAGGGCGAGCATCGTGCTGTGTGCGTTACGGCGCATCGGGTGTGGCCTCCGTGCCTGGGGTCGCCTCATCCATATCTTCGGCGCCGCGGGGCTCGGGGTTTCGGTCATCGGGCGGGCCTTGGGGGTTTGGGGGGATTTGCTGCGGTCCACCACCCTGCATCGGCGCCTGCGGGCCTCCCTGGCTTTGACTCTGCATGCGTTGGAGGAGTTCCGCGCCGAGTTTGTGAAGATCGGCCTGTTCCGTCGCAATGCGCCGGGAGGCGGCGTTGTTCCCCGCGTTCTCCGCGGCGCGGGTGCGCAAGAGCAGAATCGATTGCATCTCGCGGAGCAATTTGAGTTCGTGGATGGGCATGATCGCGGGCTGCTGGCCGCCCCCTCCGCCGCCGCCACCGCTCTCCCCGCCGCCGCCTTCTTCGAAGGGGTTGTTCTGACGCTCGGCGTCCTCGAGCGCGCGCACGAGCATGGAGAGCGTGTCGATGGTCGCGTCGACGGGCGGGACGGCGTCGTTCACGCGCGCATCGCGCAGCGCGGAGGCCGCATCTGCGGTGTCGCGTTCAAGGGCCGACTGCGCGAAGTCGAAAATCCTGGCCTGCTCGAACTCTTCGGTGTCGGTGCGAACGCTGGCGAGTTCGTCGGCGATGGAGACCTGCTCCTCCCCCAGCGAGCGGACCTCGAAGCGTTCGCGGCGGGTGAGGTTGTCGTTCTGGGCGAACTGATCCATCGAGGCGCGGAGCGCGACCTCGCGCTCGAGCAGCGCGCGGTACCGCTGGCGGAGTTTCGCCAGCATGCGACGATTCTCGATCTGCTGCTGCTGCTGCTCGAGTTTCTCCGCGGCTTCGAGCGCCTCGCGCAACGAGGCCAGGCTCCGGTCCTCTTCCTCGCGGGCGGCCTCGAAGTCCGGCGCGGGCTGGGCGCGCAGCGCGGTGATCGCGGCGCCCTGCGCATCGCTCGCGCGGGCGATGGCTCGCGCAACGGGCGCGAGTTCGCGGCCGCCGGCGTTCGCGAGGTCGAGCACGCCCAGCGTGTTGCGGTTCAGCGCGATCATGCCCTGATCGAGGTTCTGGCCGCGCGCCTCGAGCGCGGCGATGAGTTGTTCCTGCTGCGCGACGAGCACGCGGAGCGATTCGATGACGCTCGCGAGGCGCCGGCGGAGCTGTTCGCGGCGGGCGTCCTCCCCCTGCTCGAGGTTGTCGAGCGCTTCCTGGATGGACTGCGCGGCCTGGTCCTGCTGCTGGTTCGCGTCGTTCGTGCGGTTCTGCTGGGTGTTCTGCGCCGCCTGCTGCTGGGTTTCTGCGGTGCGCGCCTGTTCGAGCCGTCGGGCGGCCTCGCGCATGCCCGCGGCGGCGGTCGGGTCCTTCTGCTGGAGTTGCTCGGCGCGCTCGCGGAGTTCCTCAGCGGTCTGCTCGGTCTGCTCGGCGAGTTCGCGCTGCCTGCGCGCGAGGTCTTCGAGCGACGCGCGCTGCTCCGGAGAGAGTTGATTGAGTTCTGCGCCGGCGGTCTGCGCGCCGGTGCGCGCCGTGTCTTCGCGGAGCGCGCGCTGCTGTTCGAGGAGTTGCTCGAGCGAGCGGCGCGCGACCCAGTTGTCCTCGCCGGCGTCGAGCAGACCGATGAGGTCGGAGAGTTCGTCGCGGACATCCTGCTGTGATTCGTCGGCGTCGCGCGACTGATCCTCGTTGAGTTCGGCGCTCTCGTCGCCCGCGGGGGGCGGCTCTTCGCCCGCGCGGGCGAGTTCGTCGCGGCGCTGCCGGGCGGCGTCGTCGAGCGTGCGCTGCGCCTGCGTCGCGGATTCGCCGGCGCGCTGGAGACCCGCGTCGGCTTCGGCGAGGAGTTCCCTGATGCGCTGGTCGTCGAGGTTGTTGCGCTCGATGCGGTCGTTGAGCCGCTGGATGGCCTCGCGCTGGCGGGTGAGTCGTTCGGCGACGAGCGACTGACCCCGGCGGGTGACGCGGTCGCTGCCGCGGACCTGCGTCTGGGACTGGACCTCGCGCTGCTGCTGCTCGGCGCGGATGGCGTCGGCGCGGACGGACGCGAGTTCCCCTCGGATCTCCTCGATGAAGTCGGACTCCGAGATCACGCGCAGGCGGCGCGGCTGGGAGCGCGACGGAGAAGCGCCGGCGGCGAGACCCATCGCGCTTGCGCGGATGTCGAACGCGAGGCCGAGGAGCTCGAACTCATCGCCCGGGAGCGCGGAGAGCGCGGCCAGGTCGATCTCGATGGCGACCTGCGCCTCGCGCGCGCCGGCGGCGTCGATATGCGCGAGTTCGGTCGGATCGCCCAGCGGCTTGATGGCGCCGCCCGGGCCTGAAGCGCCTTCCGATCCGTAGCGCCGCATGGTCGCCCAGACGGCGGAGAGCCCGACATCGTCGCGCGCCTCGACGACGAGCGGGACGGTGGCCGAGGGAAGGACATGCAGGTCGTTGGGCGGGTCGGTGATGGCGACGCCCGGCTCGCGGTCATCGACGGCGTCGAAGCGGAAGACCGCGGGGTCGGGCGATTCGATGCCGAACTCGTCGCGCAGGGCGACGGGGATGCGCACGCTGGAAGGAAGCGTGAACGAGAGCGTCCATTGCTGTCCGTCGACAGAGAGTTGCGCGTCGTCGATGGACGCGACCTGCTCGCCGAAGACGCTGGCGAGGTACTCACGGTCAATCGCCTCGGGCGGCGGGAGTGGTTTGTTGAGCGCGAGGGAGAGTTCCACGCGTGAGCCGACGAGCGCCGGGGGCGCGATGGCGCGTTCGTCGCGGCCTGCGCCAAGGTCGATGGACTCGCGCGTGACGGCGAGAGAGGCGGCGTCGGCGGTTTCGTCGGTCTGCTCGACGATGGCCGCGGCGTAGTCGGGCGGTGTGACCGACGCGAGCGCGGCGCGGACGGCGGGCGGTTCGATGAGGCGCACGCGTTTCCACGGGGTCTGGTCGTCGCTCGTGCGGAATCGGTACTCGAGCGCGGACGCGTCGACCTCGACGAGGCGCTCGAAGAGCGCGCCGGGTGACTCGGGGGGCGTTCCCTGATAGGTGAGCAGCGCGGTGCGTGTCGCGCCGGGACGGCCCTCGTTGGTGACGGCGCGGTACTCGACGAAGACGCTGGCGGACTCGGGATCACGCTGGGTTTTGACGAGCGTGGCGCGGAGCGGGACCGCGGCGCCGCGCGGGTGGACCGTGAGCCCGGTGGTGTCGGCGACGGCGGTGCGCTTGGGCCATTCGGCGCCCGACCAAGGGGTGAGCACGCGCTGGGCGCCGATCGAGAAGAGGGCGGGCGACAGCCCGTAGATCACCGCGCAGAGGACGATGACGAGGTGCACCTTCCCGACCGCCGCGAACGCCGGGCGCCGCTTGATCATGCGGCGCGGAGCGTGTTGGTGGAATCGTGCGGCGGCGTCGGCGATAACGAGATCGGACAGCCCGTGCGCGAGGTCGCTCTGCGCGGCGCGATCGTCGCTGAAGTCCACGGCCGCGGCGAGCACGCCCTTGAGGCGCGGCTCCTTCCTCTCGGCGCGCAGCGCGATGGAACTGAGGGACGGGTTGAAGCGGAAGACCGGGACGATGCGTTTCCACACGAGCGTGACGACGGCGGCGACGCCGATCGCGAGCGCGAGCGTGCGGAGGATGGAGGGGAATCGCACGACGAAGTCGAAAACACCCGCGGCAACGAGGGCCGCGAGCACGCCGGCCACGAGGTGCGAGGCGCGCTGGGTGAAGAGCGCAGCGCGGGCGCGTGCTCGTATGCGCTTGAGCCAGCGGATCGCCGGTCTGATCTGTGCGCGGGTGTCTTCCATGGGCGCCGTGGTGGTGGTACGGGTGAATCGGGCGGCGGGATCGTGCGTGGATGGGGTCAGATCAGGCGGATGAAGCGTCGGCCGATCCATTCCAGGGTGAGCAAGGTGACGATGACGATGAGCGCAAGCGGGCTGTCCCACAGCGATTCGGTGCGCTCGGAGATGAGGCGCTCGCGTCGGTTGGGGAGCAGTTCGGCGAGTCGCGAGAAGTCTGAGGACTGGAGGAGGCGCCCGCCCGTCTCGGTGGAGAGCCGATCGAGGAGCGCGTGGTCGGTCTGGGGCGTGCGCATCTCGTCGTCGGGGAGCGAGACATCGATCGATACGGAAAGCCCGAGCGACGCGAGGCCCGGCTCGATGGGCCTGATGCTCCACTCGCCCGCTTCGCTTGGGAGCCAGGTGGTGGCGAACGAGCGCGCCGAGGCGCGGATACCCGTGTCCGGCCCGGACGATTCGGGCGCGAGGGTGAGTTCGAGCGGGGGCGGCGGTTCCTCGCCCGCTCGCGGCGTGCGCTCGACGCGCACGGCGACGCTGCCGAAACCGGTGTCGATGAGCGATTGATCGAGAAGCGTGAGCGCGAGGCGCACGGGCTGATCGATCACGGCGCGCTGGGGCGCGGCTTCGAGGATCGCGGACTGGCCCGAACGCGCGAGGGATTCGCGGCCGAGCATGCGCACGAGTTGGAGCCAGAACCGTTCGGGGAGCGCCTCGCCGCGGCCGTATCGCCAGCGCCAGATCTCATCGGTAGCGGCGTAGATCGAGCGGCCTGCGCCGAAGCGCATGGTGACGACGAGCGGATAGCGTTCCTCGGACGAACTCAGCGGGCGCGCGAACGCGAGGGGTTCGGCGGCGGGTTTGAGAAGACCCGGATCGATGCGCTGCGCCCAGCGCAGCGCGCTCCACCCGGTGCGCGGGTCGGAGAGTTCCGCGGGCCAAGGCGCCTCGGCCGAGCGACCAAGGCGCATCACGCCGAGTCGTTCGGCGAGGGGCGCGGGCTCGACAACGATGTCCGAGGTGAACGGCGCGATCTGTCCGGCGGCCGAGACGACCGGGATGAGGTCGGCGAGGGGCGTGCCGAACCAGTCGCTCGGAACGAACGAGGGCCCGGCGATCCAGAGCAGCCCCCCGCCGCGCTGCGCGATGTGGTCGCGGAGCGTTTCGAGTTGGCTGGTGGTGAACACTTCGGGCGAGACATCGCCCAGAATGATGGCGTCGAAACGGGCCCATTCCTCGGGCGATTCGGGGAGGCGCGAGATCTCCTCGTCGCCTTCCTGCAGGTAGCGGAACTGAGGGGAGAGGATGAGGTTGGACGAGACGATCGAGCGTTCGCGGATGAGCAGGTTCTTGAGGTAGCGCTGCTCCCAGCGCGGGCCGCCGTCGATGTAGAGCACGCGCATCGGCTCGTCGATGAGACGCACGGTGAGCGCCTGGGTGTTGTTCGCTTCGATGAGGTCGGGATCGTCGGCGATGATCTCGACGGCCCAGTCCTGATCGCCGGGATCGTCGGCGCGGGTGGTCAGCGTGATGGTGCTGGGTTCGTCGCCGAGTTCGACGCGGCGCTCGGCGAGGGTGAGGCCCGTCTTCGTGTCGATGAGGCGCACGGTCGCGGGCGATGCGGGCGCGTCGGCGTCGCCGCCGACTCGTTCGAGTTGAACGGTGACGGGCGCGAGGTCACCGGTGAACGCGACGCCCGGGCCCTGCACGGAGCGGATGGCGAGGTCGCCCGCGGCGGAGGGATCGCCCAGCGGGAACGCGAAGACGGGGATGCGGTCGGCCTGGAGTTGGCGGAGCGATGCGCGGGACGGTTCGTCGGCGGAGCGCCCGTCGCTGAGGATGACGACGCCCGAGAGCGGTCGCGCAGCGGCGCGGCGGAGGGCTTGTTCGATCGCGGCGCCGATGGCGGTGCGCTGGCCGCTGGGTTGACCGAGATCGACGCTCGCGAGTTGCGGGCGCGGCGATGGCGTTTGATCCTGCCCGTCGGTGCTGGTCTGCGGCGCGACGGGCTGTTCGCGCTCGACGCGCAGGTCGAACACGCCGGCGTCGAAGCCGAGCCAGACGAGTTCGCGCGCGTCGGCGAGATCGCGGAGCGACGACCAGTGCTCGCGGATCGCGGCGCGGGCCTGGGCGTCGCGCGTGCGGCGAGCGGCCGATGCGCCGGGAGCGTCTTCGATCGAGAGCGACTCGGAACGATCGATGAGCATGAGCACCCAGTCGCGCTCGGTGCGCTCGGTGCGCTCGACGAGTTGTGGCCCCGCGATGAGCACGACGAGCGCGACGAGGAGCGCGGCGCGGAGCACGCACAAAGCGGCGCGCATGACGCGGCTGCCGGTGAGTCGGCGGTACGACCACCACGCAAGCCCGAGGGCGCCGGCGATGACGAGCGCCCAGGCCCACGGGGCGAGGGGACGCTCGAAAGAGAACTCGACGCCTTCGAGGCCGCGCACGCCGAGCGTGTCGAGGTCGAGGAGTTTGGTGAGGAGTTGGTTCACGCGGCGGCCTCGCTCGTGTCGGTGAGTGTCGAGGGCGCGCGTTCGCGCTGGGCGTGGCTGAAGAAGCGCGCGAGCACGGTTTCGATCGCGGCGAACGCGAGCGCGGCGATGAGGAGCGGGAGCGAGATCGGCGATCCTTCCTCGGCGCGCGCGAGGGTGGCGGCCATGGTCGGGGGATCGAGGAAGACCGGCTCGGGCGCGTTGGGCGCGGCGAAGGCGGCGAGGCGCTCACGGACGGCGGTCTGCGTGTTGGGGTCGGTGCGTCCGGCGGACTGGTCGGGGTTGACGGCGATGATGCCGCGCTCGGCGCCTGAAGCGTCAACGGCGTGGAGGAGTCGCGCGTCGCGGGCGGTGGGCGGCGCTTCGTCAGCGCGGATGGCGAGGGGACGGCTGTCGGCGGCGTCGCCCGAGAGCGGGCGGAGTTCGACGGTGCGCGAGGGCGCGTGGACGGGCGCACCTGCGGTGATGGAAAGATCGACTCCCGCTTCGCCCACGCCCTGGCGGACGAGTTCCTGCATGAGCGGGACCATGAGCGGGCGCGCTGGAAGGTCTGTCCATTCGAGGTCGATCGCGCTGGCGATGTAGATGATCGCGCCGGGCGCATCGGGCTCGGGAGCGGCAGAGTCGTTGTCGGTGTTCTGCGCGCGATCCGTCGCGCTGGCGGAGCCGGGGCGGAACTCGACCATCCACGGCTCGGCGTCGGCGAGGGTGAGCAGCGGGCGCATGGAGGGACCGGCCTCTTCGACGGGGAGCGCGCGGGTCACGGTGATCGGGCGGAGGAGGTCGGGGAGTTCGGCGCGGATGAGTTGCGTGAGCGCGGTGCGCGGCTGTTCGTCTGCGAATCCCTCGGGCGGGTCGAAGTCGACGGGCTCGCGCGCGATGCGCAGGCGGATGTCGAACGCCTCGGCCATGGCGTCGGGCCAGAGGTGGACGGTGACATCGGTGGGCGGCGTGACGATGACGAGGCCGCCCGCGTCAGCGAAGGCGCGGAGGCGCATCCACGCGTCGGCGTCGATGAGGTCGGGACGCGGGAGGACAACGGCGTCCAGACCGGCGAGCGAGGGCTCGTCGATGCTGGTCGGCGCGAGGAGGGAAGTTTCGAGCGGCGTGTTCTCGCTCGGGCGCAGCGCGAGTCGGAGCCATTCGGCTGGTTCGAGGTCGGCGACGCTGGCGGCGGAAGTGAAGCGGCGGCGATCGACGATGGCGACGCGCAGCGCGGAGCGCACGCGGACGGGTGCACGGAGCGTGTTGTCTGCGTCGATGGCGTCGCGGTCGATCTGGGCGACGATGGCCGCGGCGCGTCCCGAGCGCGCGGCTTCGCCGAAGCCGTCGACGCGGACGCTGACGGTCTGCTCGCTCTGTCCGGGCGCCCAGCGGACGGTGGTGCGCGTCGGGGGCGCGAGGTCGCGCAGCGCGCCGGGTGAATCGGCGCCCGCGCGGGGGGCGGCGGAGACGAGCCGCGCGGTGAGCGTGGTGACGCCCGGCTCGGCGACGATCGGTCCGAGGCGGCGGAGCGCGACGCTGACCTGTTCGCTGGGCTGGACATTCGCGTCGCCTTGCCCGGTGATGATGACCTCGCGCAGGGGCGTGATCGACAGGATCTGCACATTGCCCAGGCCTTGCGCGGCGGGCGTGGTGGCGGCGAGCCGCGCGCCGGGCGGGAGCGCGGCGCGGGAGGGCGCGGGCGCGGCGGAATCGAACGAACCGACGAGGAAGTCGGAGAGCACGACGACTACGGCGTCGCTCGATGCGCCTTCCTGCGCGTCGCGTTCGATTTGCTCGGAGAGGGTGGCGAGCGCGCCCTCGAGGTCGACGCGCGAGTCGGTGGGCGCGATGCGATCGACCAGCGTGGAGACGGCAAGCGGATCGATGGACGCGGGCACGACTATCGCGTCGGATGGGCCTCCGAGCGTGATCAGTCCGGCGCGATCGCCCGGCGCGAGGGCGGCGAGGATGTCGCGCGCCGCGGCCTTGTGGCGGTCGAGCGCGCTGGGCGAGTCGGCGGTCTCGCCGTCGCGTGCGCGCGAGGTGAGCGAGTTGTCCACGAGGAGGTAGAGCGTGCGTCCCGAGCCCTCACCCAGCAGTCCGGCGGCCTCGAGCGCGGGGCGTCCGAGGGCGAGCGCGAGGAGCAGAAGGATGAGGCAGCGCGTGGCGAGCAGGATGAGTTGCTCGAGCGTCATGCGCTTGCGCTGTTTCTTGTAGGCCTCCATCAGGAAGCGCATGGCGCCCCACTTGATGGGCTTCTTCCGCCTGCGCGCGAGCAGGTGGATGAGGATCGGGATCGCGATGAGCGACGCGCCGATGATCGCCAGCATGGGGTGCAGGAGGGTCATCGAGGGGTCAGCCCATCTTCAGTTTCTTGAGTTGCGCGTTTCGCCGCGCAACGAAGGCGGCGAGGGGCGGGCCCAGCCAGTCGTGCGTTCGCACGAGTTGGTAATCGAAGTTGAACGATCGCGCGGTGCGCCTGACCTTGGTCTGGTGCTCCTCGAACGCTTCGAGGTAGGCCTTGCGGATGGCGCGCGGGTCGACGCGCAGTCGCGGCTCTCCCTCAAGCCCGTCGAAGGGAACAGTCTCCTTGAAGTCGAAGGTCTCCTCGCGCTGGTCGAGGACCTGAAAGAGGATGGCGTCGTGGCGTTTGTGCTTGATGCGCGCGAGGGCGTTGCGCAGGCTGTCGGTGTCGGTGAAGAAGTCGGATATGAGGACGATGAGACAGCGGTTGTTGAGTTTGGCGAGCACCTGATCGACGGCGCGGGGGAGGTCGGTCTCGTGCTCGACGGGGTGCGTCGAGAGCGCGCCGACGATCTGGCGCCATTGGCGCTGCGCGCTGGAGCGGTCGAGCATGCGGTAGATCTTGTCGGCGAAGACGATCAGCCCGGCGCGGTCGCCTTGTCGGAGGGCCATGTAGGCCATGGCGGCGGCGCAGGCGGTGGCGTGGTCGAACTTGGACCAGTGCGCGCGGCCGTCAACGGAGGTCTTGCGTCCGACGCCCGACGCCTCGGCGTAGGAGCGGCTGCCGAAGTCCATCGAGCCCGAAGCGTCGACGAGGATCACCACATCGAGGTTGGTCTCCTGCTCGTACTGCTTGAGGTGGAGTTTGTCGGTGCGCGCGAAGACCTTCCAGTCGAGGTGGCGGGTGTCATCGCCCGGGGTGTACTGGCGGTGCTGGGCGAACTCGACGGAGAAGCCCTGGTAGGGGGAGCGGTGCTGGCCGCTCATCACGCCCTCGACAATGTGCTTGGCGCGCAGTTCCATCGTGCCCAGCCGCGCGAGGGTCTGGGGGTGGAGATAGAGGGTGGCGTCGGCCTCGGGGAGAGGGGCGGCCTTGGGCGCCTGGGGCTGGTTGGCGGGGGCTTCGCTCATGAAGGCGTGGAACCCGGCGAGGGTTTTTCCGTCTCAGGCGGACAAAGGAGGTCGGAATGGACAGGAAGACGAGAACGGCGGCGGTGGTTCGTGTGGCTCTTTCGTGCGGCGCGCTGGCTGTGGTTGGCGGGCTGACGGGGTGCATCTTCGACACGAGCGACGGCGGGCCGAACGACGCCGCCTACGAGCGGCGGGTGTACAGCACGCCGACGGGCATCAACGCGGAGCGTGCGCAGAACCCGATCGTGTACGAGCCGGAGGTCGGCGAATTCGCGAGCGGCGCGTGGCTGGCGGGCGATGTGTTCGTCACGGGTCAGCCCGACGCGCTGGCCCTCGCCGACCTGATCGAGGACGAGGGCGTGACGCTGATCGTGAATCTGCGCACGCCGGCGGAGATGGAGCGGCTGGAGAAGCGCGAGGAGAACCCGTTTGACGAGGCGGGCTTCGTGCGGCCGTACACCGTGAGTTACGGCGTGGAGTACCTCGAGTTGCCGATCGGCGGCGAAGACAACCCCCCCACCCCTGCGCAGGTGGACGCGTTCGCCGAGGCGTTGGCGCGGCACGACCAGCGGGCGCTGCTGAAGTGCGCGAGCGGCGGGCGTTCGAGCCAGATGTGGGCGGCGTACCTTGTCCGTCGCTGGGGGATGGATGTGAACGAGGCGCGGCGTCAGGCGGGGATGATGAACTTCGGCCCGAGCACGATGGAGCGGCTGCTGGGCGTGGAGTTCGAGTACGAGATCAAGAAGCAGTAGACCACGAGCGTGCAAAGCACGGCGAGCACGGTCATGCGTTGCATGCCCGTGCCGATTTTGATTGTGCGATGAGCGCGCTGCGGCGGGTTTCACCGCATCACCGTGCGCATGGTCTTGCGGTCGCCCGGGGAGAGGTCCTCGATGGGGATCTCTTCGAGGAGGGCGTCGATGACGGCGTCGGTGGTGACGCCGTCGGCCTCGGCGTTGAAGTTGGTGATGATGCGGTGACGCAGGACGGGCTTGGCGACCTGCATCACATGCTGTGGCGTGACATGGTACGAGCCGCTGAGGATCGCGCGGGCCTTGGCGGCGAGCACAAGTGCCTGCGAGGCGCGCGGGCCTGCGCCCCAGCCGATGTAGTCGCGCACGATCTTGGGCTTGGGCGCAGTTGAATCGTCGTCCTTGACGCGCGTGGCGCGCACGAGCCGGAGCGCGTAGCGGATCACATGTTCGGCGACGGGCGTCTGGCGGACGAGGTCCTGCACGCGGCACACATCCGATCCCGAGAGCACGGGCTGGGGCTGCTCCATCGAGCCGGCGGTGGTGCGGCGGACGATCTCGACCTCTTCGTCCTCGAGCGGGTAGTCGACGGTGATATTGAAGAGGAAGCGGTCGAGTTGCGCTTCGGGGAGCGGGTAGGTGCCTTCCTGCTCGATGGGGTTCTGGGTGGCGAGCACGAAGAATGGTTCGGGGAGCGCGTAGCGGTGGCCGCCCGCGGTGACCTGGTGCTCCTGCATGGCTTCGAGGAGCGCGGCCTGGGTCTTGGGCGGCGTGCGGTTGATCTCGTCCGCGAGGATGACATTGGCGAAGATCGGGCCCTTCACGAAGCGCAGGCCGCGATCGCCGGTGGCTTTGTCTTCCTGAATGACCTCGGTGCCCGTGATGTCGGAGGGCATGAGGTCCGGGGTGAACTGGATGCGCGAGAAGTCGAGGGAGAGCGCCTTGGCGATGGTGGAGATGAGCAGCGTCTTGGCGAGGCCAGGCACGCCCACGACGAGCGCGTGGCCCTGACAGAACATCGCGATGAGGAGGTCATCGACGACGGCCTCCTGCCCGACGACGGCCTTGTGGATTTCCTGCTTGAGCGTCGCGTGGGCCTTGCGGACCTCGGCGACGGCCTGCTCGGCGTTCTCGGAGAGGTGGGCGCCGTTGGTCTGGTCGGACATGTGGGGTGTTGCCTCGGCGTCGGTGGTTGAGGGGCGTCGTTCGGGGGAAGGCCGTGCGCTGGGACGCGTCGGCGGGTGGTCGTGTTCGCCCGGGAGGGCGTCAGCGTATCAGGAACGCGGCGATTCTCGGGCTCCGGACGGGTTCAACCGTCTTTCATCGGCTCGGTCGCGTTGGACGGACAGTTCGGTCGCGTACGGGGTGCGTAGATTTCATGCGAGCGATGCCCGAACTCCCGGAAGTCGAGACGGTGCGCCGATCCGCCGAGCGGTTCCTTGTGGGGCGGCGAGTGGTGTCGGTCCGTCTGTCCCGGCGGGACATCGTGAAGGGCGACACCGGTCGCGCGGCGTTGCTGCACGGCGCGCGGATCGCCTCGGTGGAGCGCCATGGCAAAAACCTGGGGATCGTTTCCGATGACGGCCGCGCGCTGGGCGTGCATCTGGGGATGACGGGGCAATTGCTGTGTCTGCCCTCCGGAATGCGCGCGACGAAGACGGATCACATCCACGCGCAGTGGCGGCTGGAGAGTGAGGACATGGAGGCCGTCAGACTGCTGTTCCGCGATCCGCGCCGTTTCGGGGGTCTGGAGACATTCGAGAGCGCCGGAGCGATGCACGAGCGATCGTGGGGGCGGCTCGGGCCTGATGCGGCGACGGTGACGGGCGGGCAACTCCGCGATGCGCTCGGTCGGTCGGCGCGCGCGGTGAAAGCGGGACTGCTCGATCAGGCCGCGGTGGCGGGCGTGGGGAACATCTACGCGGACGAGTCGCTGTTTGCGTCGAGGATTCACCCGCTGAGACAGTGCACGGAACTCTCTGCGCAGGAATGGGATCGGCTCGCGTGCGAGGTGCGTCGCGTGCTGGCGGAGGCCATCGAGGCGGGCGGGAGCACGCTCAGGGACTATCGAAGCGCCACGGGGGAATCGGGGTGGTTCCAGGTGAGCCACCTCGTCTACGGCCGATCGGGACAGCCCTGCTCGGCGTGCGGCGGTGTGTTGGAGCGGCTCAGCGTGGCTCAGCGGACGACGGTGGCCTGTCCGACCTGTCAGGTCCGCTAGAGGCGGTCCGGCGAGGGAATCGACCGGTTGTCCACATGATCTTGGGGGATTGGGGAATGGCACGAAAGTGTGCCAGTTCGCAGGGACCCCCGTCACACTGCCTGTCTTTCTGGGAGATATCGAGAGAGAAAGAACTCTTCGTCGTCATGGTTGTATGGCTTGGCGCATTGCGGAGATCCCCCGGTTGTCACCGCGCAAGCCTAGAAAATTACCGAGTTTACGCGGAATTGTTGCGTGTGGTCATCCTGTCGCGCGGGTGGCGCATGAACGGTCCGTCTGGCGGCGGCGCACGGCGTGAAGACCGGAGCGCCGACCCCGGGATTGGACCGGCCCGGAGTTCGCGCCAGCGCGGCTCCGGGTGATCAGGACTTATCCACAATCAACACACATCCGGCGAAACGATGCGTGAAGACGCCTTCATCAAGTGAAGACACGCCACGGGTGGAGTTTGTCTGGTTTTTGAGAGGTGATTTCAGGCCGACCGAGGCGACTCGGTCTCGACGGCGGCGAGTTTGACCTCGATCGCCTCGAGTTCGCTCGACAGCACGGGCTCGATTTCGAGCCGGGCCTCAACGGCCTTGAGGGCGTGCATCACGGTGGTGTGATCGCGCCCGCCGAGGTAGCCGCCGATCTCCTCGAGGGAGTGGCGGGTGTGCTTGCGCGCCAGGAACATGCAGACCTGACGCGGCCGCGCGATCGACTGCTGCTTCCGTTTGGATTGCAGGTCGGACATCTTCACGCCGTAGAACTCCCCGACGGCCTGCATGATGGCGGTGACCGGGAGGGGCGGCCGCGACTTGGCGGGCGCTTCGCCGACGGCGACGCGTGCGAGGGCGAGATCGACCTCGGCGTTGTCGACCTGGGCGAGCATCTGGAGCCGGATGAGGGCGCCCTCGAGTTCGCGGATGTTGTTCTTGACCCGCTCGGCGATGAACATCGCGACTTCGTCGGGCATGGGCACGCCGCGCATCCGGGCCTTCTGGCGGATGATGGCCGCGCGGGTGTCGGTGTTGGGCGGTTCGACCTCGGCGACGAGCCCCCAGCGGAAGCGGCTGACGAGGCGCTCCTCGAGTTCGGGGATCTGCTCGGGCGGCGCATCTGACGACAGCACCAACTGTTTGCGCTGCTGGTGGAGGGCGTTGAAGGTGTGGAAGAACTCTTCCTGCGCGCTCTCGCCCTTGGCCAGGAAGTGGATGTCGTCGACCACGAGCACATCGACATCGCGGAAGGTGTGGTGGAAGGTGGACATATCGCCCTGGCGGACGGCCTCGACGAACCCGGAAAGGAAGTCGGCGCACGAGGTGTAGTGGATGACCGTGTTGGGCGCGTGCTCAAGGATGCGCAGGCAGATCGCCTGAAGCAGGTGGGTCTTGCCGAGCCCGACCCCGCCGTAGACGAACACCGGGTTGTACGCGTTGCCCGGGTTGTCCGCGACGGCCTGCGCGGCGGCGTGGGCGAGGCGTGCGCCCGGGCCGACCACGAAGTTCTCGAAGGTGTGGTCGGGGCTGAGGGGGAGCCGGTCGAGGTGGGAATAGCCCGAACGCGAAGCACCGCTGCCGTTGGACGCCCACGCGGGAGCGGGGCGCGGCCCGTTGACGGGCGTGTGGTTGGCGCCAGCGGTTCGCTGGTCGTCAGATCCGTGACGCTGGGGCGCCGGGGGCTTGGTCTTGTTCTGTTCGCTCGCGGCGGGGCGCTGAGCGGGGAGTTCGTCGTCCGGTCCCAGGAAGCGCACGCTGAGAAGGTGTCCGGTGACGGCCTGCGCCGAGTCGGCGAACGCCCGTGCGCACTCGCGTTCGAGGTACGAGCGGCGGATGGGTTGATTCACGCGAAGCAGAAGCACGCCCGAGGAGACGCCCAGGGACTCGATCTCGTCGAACCATTGACGACACAGGGTCGTCTGGTTCGCGCGGAGATGCGACAAAATATCGAGCCAGACGGCCTTTTCGCCTCTGGACATGCGTGTGCCTCGCCGGCGTGTCGCCGTTGGAGAAGTCTCGGGTTGTGCGCGCGTCGACGGTTCTGCGCCTCTCGCCTGCGCGTCCTGCGCGAGCGAACCATTGGGCGTGGATGTCTCGGCTGTTTTCCCACCAAGCCGGCGACGCCATCAAGAGCGGCGACAGTACGAAACGCCGCGCACGCTGTCAACACCTTTCGGAAGGCGACCGCGCGAAAATCGCCTGAAACGCGGCCCCTATGCCGCAAACGCCGCGCGCACTTTTTCGTCAGCCGTTGCGCCCGGGCGCCGGCGCACCCGCGCTCACTCCGGGGCCCGAACGCTGGCGCATCCGCTCCTGACGCTCGGCGTCCATGAGTTGACGCTCGTATCGCATTTTGTTCGTCCGGTGGTCCATCAGGAAGTGCACGCGGTCGGCCTGCTCGCGGCTCACGACCTCGCGCAGACGCTTCTGCGCCAGCGCGATGTTGCTCCGCCTGGACACATGGATCAGCACGAGGTCCTTGCAGCGCAGCACCCTCAGCCACTCGGCCACATCGTCGATGTGCAGGTGCTTGCCGATCTTCGCGCGGTCCTTGTGGTCCGCGTCGATGAACGAGCACTCGCTGATGACGATCTGCGCATTGAGGACATCCGGACGGATCAACGCCGGTCCGGGCGCCGTGTCGCCCAGGTAGGCGACGAGGGGCACCTCGAGGATGCGGGTGATCTCCTCGCCGCGGTCTTTCAGTTCGCGGAGTTTCTCCTGGGGAAGCCCCGCGTACTCCTCGCGGAGTTTGCTGCGCTTCTCGACGATCGCGTACCCGAACGAGGGCGCCGTGTGCTCGGTCTCGAAGCCCCGGAGCACGACGCTGTTCTTGATCTCGATCTCCTGGCCGGGCTCGAGCGCGACGAGGTTGTACGGGGTGGTCTGCTGCTCGACCGGGTGGAACGACTTGAGCATGGCGTCGATCGCCGGGGCGATCCGGGCGTCGCACACGACTGTTCCCGGTCCCATGCCCTGGAAGTTGCGCTGGGAGCACCAGTACCCGAGGGCGCCGATGTGATCCATGTGCCCGTGGCTGATGCACGCGTACTTGCTCGCCAGGGCCGTGCGAGGGCACGCGCCCATGTCGAAGCAGACATCCAGTTCCGGGATCTGCACGCTCGTCGATTCCCCGGCCACGCTCACACCCTGAACGCGGTACGGCGGGAGGAAGAGAAACCCGAGCGAGCCCTCACGGGGCGGGGGTTTGGGGAGCATGCGGCAATCTCCAAAGGCCGGGCTTCCGCCCGCACCTGGCTGTGGCAACCTCGCGGATCGTTCGTCTCCTCGTCGCAACGGCCCACACCGTGCGCGGCGACGGCTCAGTGTATGCCGTCCCCGCCCCGAACGCGTCCGAACACTCCCCCGATCCCCTACCATCAACCCATGCCCGCCGACCACGACGCTTCGCTTTCACCCGCCGATGTCCGCCGCATCGCCCGCCTTGCGCGGCTCGAACTCTCCGACGAGCAGGTGGACGCGTTCTCCACCCGGCTCGGCGCGACGCTGGGGTACATCGAGCGGCTCCAGAAACTCGATCTGGAAGCCGTCGAGCCGCTGACCAACCCGCTCGACCAGACCAACCGGCTCGACGAGGATGTCGAAGGTCCCACGCTCGACACCGACGCGCTCATGAAGATGGCGCCCGAGACCTTCCCCCCGTTCGTGCGGGTCCCCAAGGTGCTGGGCGACGAGGGCGCGGCCTGAAGCAACGCTGATCAAGAAAAACACCGCCGCAAGCGACGAGCGCTCGCGGCGGCGTGTGGTGTGCTGTGCGTTTGCTGTCAGCGGATCACTTGCAGTTGCTGCCGAACGCCGACAGGATCGTGTTCAGGTCGCTGAAGTCCACCGTGCCGCTGCAGTTCCCGTCGCCCTCGACGCCGGCGCCGGTCTGACCGAAGGCCGCGAGGACGATGTTGAGGTCCGTGAAGTTCACGATGTCGTCGGCGTTGATATCGCCCGGGCACGGGACCTCTTCGTAGACGAGCGCGGTGATGCTCTCGGAGAAGGGCGACTCTTCGAACTGGTTGGTGACGCGAGCGACGACCGCGTCGAGGTTGCCGTCGTTGTTCACATCGCCCACGGCGATGCCGGTGGCGTAGCCGATGACGCTGCCGTCGATGTTCTCATCGAAGTACACGGGGCTCTTGCGCGACGCGAGGATCGCGCCCGTGGCAGCATCGATGTAGAGGACCTCCTCGGAGTCGCCCGATGTGCCGCGGAGCGCGAGCACGAGGTCGTTCACGCCGTCGCCGTTGATGTCCGAGTAGGACGCCGCGCTGGCGTCGATGCCCGGACCGTAGAGGGCGACATCCTCGACGAGCGGATCGCCCGTGGCGCCCGAGAGCACGCTGTACACGCCGTTGACGATCACGGCGAGGTCGGGCGCGCCGTCGTCGTCCAGATCGCCGACCGCGGCCGCAGCGAGACTGCCGCCGCCGAACTGGTCCACGATGCGGATCCACACGCCGTTCTCGAGGTCGTTGGCGGAAAGCACGAGGATCGACTGGTTGGTCGCGATGAACACATCGTTGACGCCGTCGTCGTTGACATCGCCGAGTTGGCCGATGACGCGGCCGAGGCGCGGGTTCAGCCCGCCGCCCACGACGCTGTCGAGCAGTGCGCCGTTGCTGCCGGAGAACACGGCGGCGGCGCCGGGCGGGACCGGGTCGCCGTTGGGGTTGTACGCGGGGAGCGACATCAACAGGTCGTTGCGACCGTCGTTGTTGATGTCACCGATGTCGACAATCTGGTTGCCGAACTCGCCGCCGAACCCGTTGATGTTGTAGAGCAGCGAGCCGGTCATGCCGGAATAGACCGAGACGCGACCGGAGCCGTTGTTGAAGCGGCGCACGCCCACGAGCACATCGTCGAAGCCGTCGTTGTTCACATCGGCCGAGCCGACGCGCCAGCCGAAGCCGTCGAGTTGCGTGGGGTTCGTCCAGGTCGCGCCGAGGAATTCGCGCAGGATCGATCCGTCGGCGCCCGAGAACACGCGGACCATGCCGCGGCGGTTGGTGGCTCCGACCGTGCCGAACGCGGCCTCGGAGAAGCCGACGATCACATCGTCGAAGCCGTCGTTGTTGATATCGCCCACGGCGACCTGGTTCAGGCCGTCGCCGACCACAACGCCCGGCGCGATCCGGTCGTTGGCCGTGATCGTGAAAGACGCGTCCGCCGCGCCGCCGTCGACGCAGGGCTGCGCGAGCGTGCTGCCCGCAAGAACCGACAACACAACCGACGCACGCAGGGCGTGCGTAGAAACACTGCTCAGGGACATCCGAACCTCCACCGTTGGATCAGGTTTGTTTCGCGCCAGCCTGTCTGTGCTCACCGGCGCGAATGCTCTCTACTCACTTCTTGGGGAACGCCGGGCGTTCCTTGCACCGCTTTCTACGGGCGTGGCCTTCCCGGGGATGCGATCAACGCGAGAGTTCACGATTTTCGAGCGCTTTGAGCCCCGGGGCTTTCGCACCCAGCCCATCTTCACACCCTTCCGCGGCGCCGCGGGGCGGAAGTGACGGGCCAATCGATCCATAACGCTCCATGACGATCGTCAGATCCTCATGGTTAACTGTCCCGTCGGAATTCACATCTCCCGAACGGTTCAGGTCGCTGTACCGATGGAAGCGTGACAGCGCGAGGTTGAGATCGCGGAAATCGACGCGGCCGTCGGCGTTCGCGTCGCCCGGGAGCCAGGGCCCCGCGTACACGGCCACGACGAACCGATCAAACCCGCTCTCGTCCGGTTCGCCCTGCGCATCGACCGGATACACCTCGAAGGCGATGTCGTCAGAGTTGGAAGGAATCGTCAGCACGATGTCGCCGAAGGATGCGCTGCGCATCTCGTGGCGCATCCAAACACCGCCGACAAGCGCGCGGTGCCGCGGAAGAAACCGTGCGCCGGGTTCACGCGTGCGCGCATCGACGAGGTTAATCTCGTCGTCGAGCGGGTCGAAGTCGCCGAGCGGTCCGCCGTGGATCATCGCGGCGTCGTTCGCGCCGTCGCCGCTGAAGTCCGCGGAGCGCAGCGCGCGGAGCGGCGGCGGGAACCCCGGGAAACCGACCGGCCCCTCGTCCCCGAACGCGCCGACGCCGCGGAACTCGAACAGGATGTTGAACTGGACGAACTCGCCGAACCCGTCGTTGTCGATGTCGCCGAGCCACGAGAGGAACCCCTCGCCCGCGTTGTAGCCGAACACCACGGCGCCGGTGTCGCCGCGCATCGCGCGGGCTCGTTCCTGAGGGACCGTGAACTCCGGTGCGCCGCAGGAGTACTCGGCGATACCGTCGCCGTCGAGGTCGCCGAGCACATCGACACGGTCGGAAAGAACCTGCCGCGAGTGGAGCAGCGCGCCCGTGTCGCCGTCGTACGACCACAGGGTGGGAAGGCGGCCAGCGTCGCTGCTGTCGAGCACGAGAAAGTCGTCGCGCTGATCGAGGGTGGCGTCGCCCAGGCGGATGATCGTGTTGCCGAAGCGCTCGGCGCCGACGGGGCCGTTGATCGTGCGCACGAACGCGCCCGAGGAATCGAACACATCGACGCGGCCGCGGCCGGAGTTCGCGAGCGGCGCAGCGATCACGAAGTCCATCCGCCCGTCGGCGTTGACATCCGCGAGGGCGATCTCGGCGCCGAACGCGTCGATCTGCGCGGGCGTCGCCCAGGGCTGACCGACGATCTCGACCAGCACTTCGCCCGTCGCGCCCGAGTACGCGCGGACGACACCTGCGCGCGTTGCGCCGCTCTGTGTGTCGCAATCACCGAACGCGCACTCGGCGAATCCCATGACCACATCGGCGCGGCCGTCGCCGTCGATATCGCCCACGGCGAGCGCACGGTTCGTGCGACCGAAGCCGATGCTCGGCGGCGCGATGCGCGACGACAACGCGATCTCGAAGGTGACCAAGTGGTTTGCCGCGAAGCCTGCTGGGAGCAGCCCCTCGGTTATCGGATCACCGGCCTGCGCTGACGCCGCGATCACGCACACGCCGACAGCGCACAACAGAAGGCCTGGCTTTCCCACAATCACTCCTCTCTCGCGACCGGGCATCGGACGCGAAGGATTCGGGGCGCGTGCGGGTCCGGTTGCCCGGGCGAAGCGATAATTATTCCTGGCGCATCTGGGGGTACACGATGACGCGGTCGTGCACGACGAGCACGAGGTCGTCGGCGCCGTCGCCCGTCATATCCACGATGAACGCGAGCGATGGCTGGAGGTCGCTCTGGCGCTCCTGCTCGAAGAGCCGGGTCTGGAAGACTTCGAACTCGGTGGCGAGGAGGAGTTGGCGCTCCTTGGAGAAGGTGAGGATGGACGCCATCTTCTCGCCCGCGTCGAGCACGACGAGGTCGGTGTACCCGTCGCCGTTGAGGTCGCCCGATTCGAGGTCGTGGTCGAGGCGTCGGTCGCTGTCGGCGCGCCACGAACCCACGGTCTCCATCGCGATGCGCTCGCCCGCGAGGCGCACGATGCCCATCGCGTCGCCCGAGAGCACGAGGATGTTGGGCTGGCCGTCGCCCGAGAACGCGCCGCTGTAGATCGACGCGGGCTCGACGCCCGAGACGCGCACGCGGTCGGCGACATCCCACACGCCGTTGTCGTCTCGCTCGAACATGACGAGGCGGCGCGAAGACTTGTCGGCGGCGACGAGGCGCACTTCCCCGCCGTCGTCCATCACGGAAAGCGCGGAGAACGACGCGCGGCGCTCGGGGTCGGTGACCTGCTCGACGACGCGCCATCCGCCGTCTTTGTCGAAGCGCGCGGCGCGCACGAAGTTCGCGTCGGCGATGAGCAGTTCGTCCTTCCCGTCGCCGTCGATATCGAGCAGCGCGGAGTTGTCGGGACCGGCGGCCTGCACGAGCCCGAACTGGGGCATCTCCTTGTCGGTGAGAACGGTGAGGTCGCCCTCGCTCGATGCGCCCTGCACCATCACCATCGGCTCGCCCGGCGTGAGCAGGAGCAGGTCCACCGCGCCGTCCTGGTCGACATCGGCAGGCACAACGCTGCTCGGCGGCCGGCGCACTCCGTCGAGTTTCACGGCGCGCGGCGGGCGGTTCGCCGACGCCGGCTCGTGGATCTCGAGGAACACATCGCGGCGCAGTTCCGCGACGATCGCGAGCGCGGGGCGCGGGTTCGCGTCGTCGCCGAGGTTCACGAACGCGAGCGCCTGGGGCGTCGCGCCCGCGGTTGCGAGCGAGATCGGCCGCGGGAACGAGAGCCGGTCGTTCTCGTACGCGCTGACGCCGACGGTCTTCTCGTCCTCGCTGAGCACGAAGATCTCGAGCGGCCCCTCGCCGTCCCACTGGCCCGCGGCGACGGCCTTGGGGTTCTTGAAGGTGCTGAAGCGTGCGGGCGTGCGCAACGGCGCGCCGCGGCGCTGCGTGTACAGAAGTGTCGCGTTGCCCTGCGCGTCCACCGACACAAGGTCGTCGAGGCCGTTGCCCGTGATGTCCCCCACCACCACGGAGCGCGTGGAGCCGGGGAGGGAAAGGATGTCGGCCTGCACATCGCGCTCGGCGACGCGCGCGGCGGCGGATTCGGGCTCGATCTGCTCGGTGACGAAGTCGTACACCATCACGCGATTCGTGGGTCGTTCGACAACGGCGAGCGAGGTCCCGGCGCGGTTGGCGAACTCGACGGGCTGCGCGTCGCGCAGGGGCGCGCTCTCGAATCGCAGTTCGGGGCCGAGGCGTCGCATGGCGGCGCCGGTGGTCGAATCCTGCTCCTGCGCCCAGAGTCGGATCGGGTACGAGTTCTCGGGGACGGCGGCGAGGATGTCGGTCAGCCCGTCGCCCGTGAAGTCCGCGGTGTAGACGGCGACGATCTGCTCGCGCGAGCCGTCGTTGGCGCCGAGTTCGACATGCTCGCCCAAACGGCCCTGGTGGGTGATGGGATAGACGCGCACGCGGCCGCCCACAAGCGTGACGACCTCGGGCCCGTCGCCCGGGGCGCCCATGACATCGGCGATCTTCAACCCGTCGCGCGTGGCCGAGAGCCCGAAGACGCGCGAGCGGGCGAGTTCCTGGAACGCGCCGTCGTCGGTCTGGCGGAGGACCACGAACTCGCCGCCGTCACCCGTATAGAGGATGTCGGTTTTGGAGTCGGCGTTGACATCGTGGGCGGCGATCGAACTCACACGCTGGCGGAGCGGGAGGTCGACGCGGTCGAACCACGCGCTGGGGGGCAGTTCGTTGGGCGTCCCGCCGCGCGAGCCGGGGGTGATGGATTCGGGGTTGTCGAGGCGGCTCTCGGCGCGCTGGAGGTGGATCTCGAGGCGGCTCTTGCGGTTGTTGACGATCGCCAGGTCGATGCGGCCGTCGTTATTGAAGTCGCCCGTGGCGATCGGGCCGAGGCCCTGATCGACCACGATGAAGCGGGGCTGATCGAACCCGAAGTAGCGTCCGAGGTTCTGTTCGGAGGCGACGGCGTCGGCCGGGTCGGCGGCGGACGCGACAGCGCCGGAGGCGGCCAGCACGGCAAGCAGGAGCGTGCGAGAAGGACGGACGAGGGTGTTCATGAGCATTCTGAATCGCCTGCGCTGGGTCGCCGCCTTTGGCGACCCTGGAGAGTCCGGGGAGGGGCGGCGGAACCGCATCCGATCATCTACTGTAATCCACGAGTGCGCGGGCGGTTCGGCCCGCAGGCGGACCTTTCGGCCCTCAGCGGCGTCGAACACGACACCATGACGGAGCGCCCAGTGCCCAGACGAGCAGCCATCGTAATCGCCGGTCTCATCCTTCCTCTTGGGGTCCCCGCGCTTGCGCAGGAGACCGACCTCGAGACGCGGCGCACGGATCTGGTCACCTTCACCGACGGGCGGGTCATCACCGCGCCGATCGTGAAGGAGACCGTCGACGCGGTGTGGCTGGACCTCGGGTACGACATCCTCAAGGCGCCGCGCACCAGCATCGAGACCATCGAGCGTGCGTCCGACGCCGGGGGGATCGACGAGAGCCCCGCGACGCGCGACCGGCTCTTTCGCGTGGCGACCGGAAATGCGCCGGAGCGGACTCCGAAAGAACAATCTCAGCGAGTGGGCGGAGCCGTTGTGTTGATCAGCACGCCCCGCGCGCTGGGCTCGGGGTTCATCATCAACCCCGAGGGGTACGCGATCACCAACGCCCATGTGATCCAGGGCGAGCGGCGTCTGCGCGCCACGGTGTTCGATCAGTCGTCCGGCGCGATGCGCCGCATGGATGTGGAGCAGGTCGAGATCATCGCCGTCAACAACCATCTCGATCTGGCGCTGATCAAACTCACCCACCCCGAGGGCGGCGAGTTCCCGACGGTGCCCCTGAATGTCGACGACGACCTGAGCGCGGGCCAGACGGTGTTCGCGATCGGCGCGCCGCTCGGCCTCGACAGGACGCTGTCGGAGGGCGTGATCGCCACGACCCTGCGCAACTTCGAGGGCGTGACCTATATCCAGACCACGGCGCAGATCAACCCCGGCAACTCGGGCGGCCCGCTCTTCAACGCGAAGGGCGAGGTGATCGGCGTCGCGAACATGAAGATCCCCTTCGGCGAGGGGCTCGGGTTCGCGATCCCCATGCGTTATGTGCGCGATTTCATCCGCCACCGCGACGCGTTCGCGTACGACAAGAACAATCCCAACAGCGGGTACATGTACAACGACCCGCCCCAGCGCGTGGACTTCGGCGTGGCGCCCGCGCTCGACGATTCTGACGCCCGCTGATCCTGCTCGCGACACTCACACGAAGGTGTATTCCCTGTGAACCGAATCTCTCGAAAGGTTGCTTCCATGCGCGTTCCGATGCTTGCGCGTGCGGCGGGGTGCGCCCTCGCCGCGTCTTCGTTCGCGGGCGTTGCGTTCGCGGCGGACATCGCCGACCTCGCGCCGCGCGGGTCGTTCCTGGTCGCGTCGGTGGACGACTGGCCCGCGATGAAGGGCGACTTCGAGAAGAACGGGCTCTTCGGTCTCTGGAACGACAAGTCGGTTCGCGGGTACCTGCACGCGAGTTTCGCCGACCTTGGCTGGAGCGTCGAGGATCTCGAGGATCGGTTCTCGTCGCTGGGCGTTGATCTCGAGGACCTCCCGCCGCTGGGCACGACGCTCGGCGCCGCGCTGTTCATGGCGCCCAAGCAGGGCGTGGACGGCCGCGCACTGGAGGGCGATCTTGCCGAGCAGATGGCGCAGGTGCTCGTGGTCGCCGAACTCGACGGCGGCGAGGCCGAGGACGGCCGCGACCTGTGGGAGATCGTCGTCGGAGCGCTCGACAGCGCCGATCAGGACGGCGACATCGAACTCGAGCGCGTCGATTACGGCGACGCCGAGATGTACCGCGTGATCACGCGCTACGAGATGGAGGACTGGGACGAAGACGCGTGGGAGCGATGGGACCCCGAAGCGCCGGACGCCGACGACAACATGCCCGAGCCGGTGACGGTCGAGGTGGTGGATGTCGATTATGTCGCGCGGGTCGCCGGGCACATGGTCTACACGACGAGTTTTGATGTGGCGCGCGACACGGTCGACCGTCTCGAGGGCCGCGAGCGCGGGGAGACGATCGGCGATGTGCGCGAGTTCGTCGACGCGCGGAGCACCAACCCCGCCGGCGCGCACGCGTACGCCGTGGTTCTGCCCAAGGTGTTCGTGCAGGAGAGCGGCGACCTGGACGAACTCCCGGTCCCGATGATGTTCGGCGTCGATGACGCGGGCGACGCGATTTTCGGCACGCTCGGTCTCGACAGCGTCAGCGCGCTGTCGGCGGCGCTGGTGAGCGACTCGCGCGACGCGATCGCGGAAGTGCAGTTCATCGCGCACATGCCGGAGCAGCGCGGCGTGTTCTCGCTGATCAGCGGCGCGCCGCTCCCCGCGACCCCCCCGTCGTTCGTCGGTCCCGACGCGACTTCGCTCGGCGTGTTCCGCGTGAACTTCTCGGGCGTGATCCCGCTCGCGCGTGAGGTGCTCGCGTCGTTCCCCGACAGCCCCGAGACGGACGGCATGACGATGCAGTTCGAGCAGATGGCCGGCATGGTCGAGCCGCTGCTCGACGCGCTGGGCCCGGAGGTGATCCAGGTCGGCACGACGGCGCGGCCGTTCTCCGCCGAGAGCTCCGGGATGCTGGTTGCGGTGTCGATGAAGGACGCGGACGCGGTGCGCAACGCGCTGAACAGCGTGGGCGGGATGGCCGGCCTCATGCCGCGCGACTTCGCCGGATCGACGATCTGGGAATCGCAGTTCATGCCGGTCGCGGTGGGCATGGGCACGAACCATGTGTTCATCGGGATGACCGGCGCGCAGGCGGTGGAGAAGGCGATGCTCGCGGCTTCGCAGCCCGACGCGCCGAAACTCGCCGACGATCCGCGGTTCGCCGCGGCGAAGCGCGCGCTGGGCGACGGCGGCATCGCGATGGGCTGGAGCGACACGAAGACCGCGCTCGACTACGCCGCGTGGACCGCGGCGAACCTTGAGCAGGTGGTTCGCGCGCAGGCCGCGAGTTACGGCATGCCCGAGGAACAGGTCGAGGAGTATGTCGAGTTCATTCTCGACCAGGCGCCCGAGTCGGCGCGGATGGCGCCGCCCGTTGACGCGATCACGCGCGTCGTCGGCGACACGGTCTCGGTGTTCCGCTCGACGAATCGCGGCATCGAGGGCCGCGTGCTGATGCTCAAAGCGCAGCGCTGATCGACGCGTGAAGTGACAATCTGGGCAAACTGTTCGCCGCGTTTGCGCGATTCATCGGCATCGCCGATCGCGGCGCGCGCGGCCTCGGCGTAGCGTTGCGCACACCTCGATAGACACCCGGTCTCACGCTCCCCAAAAAAGAAAGCAGGGCGCCATCGTTGGACGGCGCCCCGCTGGAGGAGAGAGAGAGATCGTTTGGATTGTAGTGGCTATCGGTCTATCTGCGAGGAATCCGCAAAACTTTCTGATTCGGGGCGCCTTCCGGGTCAATGACCAGGAGAGGCAACTCCGAACCGGGGCGCAGTCGAGGCGCCCACTGGATGAACCAGTCGCGGAGATCTTCGGGCGACCCCATCGACAGATTGCCGACGCGGACGATGACATCACCTTCCTGCAGACCGGCGCGTTCGGCGGGCGATCCGCCGGTGACTTGCGCAACCATTGCGCCGCGCACGCCGTATGTCGCGAGCAATTGCTCGGCATTGTCACCTGAATAGGTGATCGAAAAGCCAAGACTGTCGGAGAACGCGAAGACCCGGTCGATGGCTGTGGTGGTCAGCCGTTCGCGCTTTCCACCCGGTCGGATGACATCCAACACGAGTGGTTGGCCGGGTTTGGTGGAGGTGACGACGAGCCGGAGACTCGAAAGGTCCTTGATGGGCTGGTCGTTGATCGCGGTGATGACATCGCCCGGCGCGAGCCCGACTTCCTGCGCCGGGGAGTCCTCTCCGACGCCGCTGACGATCATGCCGCGGGTGTTGGCCGGCAGTCCGATCTTGATCGCCGCGTCGGGGGTGAGGGGGTCGCCGCCGACGCCGAGGAAACCCCGACGGACATAGCCGGTCTCGATCAGTTGCTCGGTCACGAGTTGCGCAAGGGACATGGGGATCGAGAAACTCAGCCCGATGCTTCCCCCGGCCGGTCCCGCGGTGCGGATGGCCGAGTTGATGCCCACGACCTCGCCGCGCAGATTGACGAGGGGGCCGCCTGAGTTGCCGGGGTTGATTGCCGCGTCGGTCTGGATGAACGCCTCGAAACCGTCGTCGCCCAGGATGTCTTCGTCGCGGCCGATCGCGCTGACGATGCCCGCTGTGACGGTCTGTTCGAGACCGAGGGGAGAGCCGACCGCGATGATCCAGTCGCCGACCTGCAGCGCGTCGGAATTGCCGAGCGCGGCGGGAACGATGTCGCGCGAGAGCGACTCGGGGTCGATCTTGACCACGGCGAGATCGGTGCGCGAGTCGGCGGCGACGAGGACGGCGTCGACCGTTTCTCCCCAGGGTGTGTTGATGCTCAGCCGGTCGGCGCCGGCGACGACATGGTTGTTCGTGAGGACATGCCCGAGCGAGTCGTAGAAGACGCCCGAGCCGAGCCCGCTGGTTTCGCCGCGCGTGGTTCGTCCGGTGCGCCGGTCGCGGTACACGACATCGGTGTCGCGCTGGGTGAAGATCGACACGACAGAGGGCTTCACCTTCTGCGCGGCGAATCGGAACGCGGCGGAGAGGTCGGTCGCCGCGGCGATGCCCTGCTCTTCGACGGCGGTCTGCGCGAGGGCCGCGGACGGCGCGCCCGCGAGCGCGAGGAGCAGAGCGAGCGGAACAGATCGATGAACAATGCGCATGCGGTGCGACTCCTGACGGTTGCGAGCCGAGGACGGCGGCGGGCTCTGGCCCCGGCATTCGACGCGCAACGGGCCCGGCGGTTTCACCGGGACATTCGCGGTCAGTTGTGCAGCGCCCAGGCCATCAGCACGCACACGGCGCCGCAAAGAAGCATGAGGGGCCCGCCGAAGCGGGTGTAGTCGAGCCATTTATAGCGGCCCGGCCCCATGACCATGAGGTTGGTCTGATAGCCGATGGGCGTGATGAACTCGGCCGACGCGCCGATGGCGATGCAGATCGCGACGGGCGTGAAGTTCGTCATGCCCGCTTTCTCGGCCAGCGAGATCGCGATGGGGAAGACCAGCACGGCGGCGGCGTTGTTGGTGATGAGCGAGGTGAAGAGCACCGTCGTGAGGTAGATCGCCGCGAGGAGTCCGAGCGTGCCCAGCCCCACGGCGAACCCGAGGACATTGTTCGCGATGAAGCCGGCGAGCCCTGAGTTCTGCATCGCGGCGCCGATGCCGAAGGCTGCGGCGATCACGACGAGCACCGGGAACTCGATGGAGCGGCGCGCCTGAGGGCCGGTGCAGCAGCGCAGTGCGACCATGGCGCCGGCGGCGGCGAACGCGATGACCATCGTCGACCCGTCGAACATCGTCATGCAGACGACGGTTGCGGCGAGGATGAGCAGCGCCGCCCACGCGCGGTCGTGGCGGGGCGCGGCGGCCTCGGGCAGTTCGCTCACGAGGTGGAAGGCGTCCGAATCGCGCACCGTGTCGGCCCAGCCCTTGGGCGCTTCGACGAGCAGCGTGTCGCCCGGGCGGAGGACGATGTCGCCGATCTTGCCCTTGATCTTGTGGCCGTGACGGTGCACGCCGATGACGACGGCGTTGTAGGTCGTGCGGAACGCGCCCTCGCGGATCGAACGGCCGATGAGCGGCGAGGCGCGCGAGACGACGACCTCGACGAGGCGGTTGAGTTGGCGCATTCCCGTTGCGCCTTCACCCTCGGCGACGGGGTCGAGGCCGCGGATCTTCTGAAGGTCGATCACGCTGTCGAGCGCGCCGACGAAGAGAAGGATGTCGTTGGCTTCGAGCACTTCCTCGGGCGAAACGGCGACCACGGTCTCGCGCTCGCGTTCGATGCGCGAGAGGTAGAGCCCGGGGAGGTGGCGGAGGCCGGCCTGTTCGAGGGTTTTCCCGACGATGCCGGCGCCCGGGGTGACGCGCATGACGGTGACATACTCGCGCACGGCGCCGCTGGAGTCGCGCTTCGGGTCGCGGTCGGGGAGGAGTTTGCGCCCGAGGAACAGCATGTACACGAAGCCGGCGAGCGCGACGGGCAGGCCGACGGGCGTGATGCTGAACATCGTGAAGGGTTCGAGTTGGTGGACCGCGTCGGGCGGCGCGGTTTTGTTGTGCTCTTCGATGAGACCCGCGACGACGAGGTTGGTGCTCGTGCCGATGAGCGTGCACAGCCCGCCCAGGATCGCCGCGAACGAGAGCGGCATGAAGAGTTTGCTCGCGATGAGGTTGTAGCGCTTGGACCACTCGGAGAGCACGGGGAGGAACATCGCGACGATGGGCGTGTTGTTCACGAACGCGCTCATGATCCCGACGGGCGCGATGATGCGCGCTTGCGCGGTGAATGTGTTGCGCGGCCGCCCGAGCATCTTCGCGGTCAGCACCTGCATCGCGCCGGTCTCTTTCAGACCCGCGGCGACGATGTAGAGCATCGCGACGGTGAGCACGCCCGTGTTGGAGAACCCGGAGATGGCTTCCTTGGGCGAGAGGATGTCGTACGGGGTCACGAGATCGAAGATCATCAGCGAGGTGAGCGCGCCGAGGATGACGATGTCGGTGCCGAATCGGTTGGTGGCCAGAGTGGCGACCATCCCGATGATGATGAAGAGCGTGAACCAGCCGTCGAAACCCATAAGTCTTCCCTTGATCGGCGCGATGCGGTCCGCCGCTGGCGTACGGAGGATCGTTCGCCAAAGTTCATCGGGCCGAACGGGCGTCGGGTTCGGGAAAGAATCGGTATCGGGGCGGGATCAGGCGCCGGCGGCGGCGAGATCGAGTTCGCGGATGGCGTCGACCAGTTTGGGCTGGATCGGCGCGGCCGCGCAGACGATTCCCCGGTTCTTGGCGAGGCCTTCGCCCTGGCCGAAATCGAGGGGCGCGCCGGTGATATCGGTGACGACGCATCCGGCTTCGCTGGCGACGATGGCGCCGGCGGCGTGGTCCCAGATCTTCTCGACATAGCCCTTGCGTGTGGGCATGCGGAGGTAGGCGTCCGCCTGGCCGCGCGCCACGACGGCGTACTTGGCCTGGCTGTCGAGCCGGGCGGGCTCGCCCGCGCCGCCCGCGTGCTTGAGGATCTGGTGGGAGGCGGAGTGATCGCTGTGCGCGCTCTCGACGGACTCGCACGAACGGATGCCGGTCGAGGGATCGAACGCGGGGCGCTTCATCGCGCGGGGTTCGGCGTGGTCGAGTTCGGCGGTGGTCTCGAGGACCCCGGCGCCGAGCGCGGCGAGGTAGATCGAGCCCTTGGGGTCGGGATCGTTGAACGCGCGCGAGAAGTCGAGCGAGAGGTTCGGGCAGCCGAGCGCGCCGACCACGACCTTGCCGTCGTGGATGTAGGCGAGGGAGACGGCGTACTGCTCGCCGCGCAGGAAGCCCTTGGTCCCGTCGATGGGATCGAGCGTCCAGAAGCCGCCCTTCTCACCCGGGGACTCGGCGTCGCCCAGGTCGATGGCGTCGAGGACCTCGTCGATCGACGCGCCCTTCCATACTAGGTTGGCGGCGTCGGCGACGGCCTTGCGGTGCTCGGCGTGGGAGTCCTGACGCAGAGCGGCCGAGCCCTCCTCGCCCACCATGAGGAACGAGCCGAGGCGCTCGCGGAGCACCTTGGCGACGACGGCCTGCGCGGCGAAGTCGGCCACGGTGACCGGGCTCTTGTCGTCCTTGGTGATGGAGCGGATCGTCGAGAGTTCGCGCTGGACCGCGCGGCAGACGACCGACGCCTGAGCGACGGCCTCGCGGGCGGCGGCGAGGAGGGGCTTCAGATCCGGTGTGCTCACTTCAGGAGCCCGCGCTTCTGCAGCATTTCGACGCAGGCGTCGACGGAGTCCTGCACGCTCATGGTCTCGGGCTTGAGGACGAGTTCGGGGCTGTTGGGCGCCTCGTAGGGGTCGTCGATGCCGGTGAAGCCCTTGATCTGGCCGGCGCGGGCCTTCTTGTAGAGGCCCTTGGGATCGCGCTGCTCGCAGAGTTCGATCGGGGTGTCGACGAACACCTCGATGAAGTCGATGTTGTCGGCCTTGTGCAGTTCGCGGCACATGTCGCGGTCGGCGCGGTAGGGGCTGATGAACGAGGTGAGGGCGAGCGCGCCCGAGTCGGCGAAGAGTTTGGCGACCTCGCCGATGCGGCGGATGTTCTCGGCGCGGTCCTCGGCGGAGAAGCCGAGGTTCTTGTTCAGGCCCATGCGGATGTTGTCGCCGTCGAGGCGGTACGCGGGCTGGCCCATCTGGACGAGGACCTGCTCGAGGGCGACGGCGATGGTGCTCTTGCCGGAAGCGGAAAGGCCCGTGAACCAGAGGGTTGCGCCCTTGACGCCGAGAGCCTTCCAGCGCTCGTCACGGGTGATGTTGCCCTCGTGCCAGTGAACATTGGTGGCTTTGGTCTGCGTCACGGGTGGTCCTCTCCCAGTCGTCTCTCGTGCGGGGATCGCGGCAAAACGATGCGGCCGCGGGGAGGAGAGGGTAGGACGCAGGCCGTGCGCGGTCGCGGCGCTGCGGCGCATTCCGGCCCCGGTTTCGGGTTAGCGGACCCGCTTGGGCGGGGTCGGGGCGCGGGGGGCCTTCGCCGGGACCGGGAACGGGGCGAGATCGCCCTCGGCGGCGGCGTGGATGGCCTCGCGCATGGCTTCGGCGATCGGCGGCGCGTTGCTGACGACCACGGAGAGGATCTGGCCCTCCCCGTCGCCGCGCGAGATGCGCAGGATGCCGATGGGCCCGTCGCCGCGCTCGTTGAGCCAGCGGAGCAGGCGCTGGGAGGACGGCCCGTCGTCGGCGGTGGTGGCGCCCGCGGTCGCCCGCGCCGAGGCGATGAGTTCGAGGTCGCCCTGGCTCTCGACGGTGCGCGAGGTCAGGAGGGGAACGCCGACCCGCGCGAGGGTGTCGAGGAGCGCGTCGGCGCGGTCCCGCTCGGGGCCGTTGACCGGCGCGTCGTCGAGGACGACCCACGACCCGGCGAAGAGCAGCGCCGGGTTGACGGTGGTGGCGTTGCGATCGATGACAGTTTCGCGGCCTTCGCTGTGCACGACGACGCGGTCGCCGCCCGCGCTCACGACCTTCGTCCCGGGGGGAAGCGCGATCGGGGCGTGGTCCTCGATGTCGTGGTGCTCGACGCTCTGGCGTGCGGCCTCGTGGGCGGCGGCGCGGAAGCGCTCGGCGATGGTGTTGATCTGGCCGCTCATCTTCGAGAAGTCGCCCGTCCACTCGATCTTCATGTCGGAGAGAGCTTTGCTGAAGATGCGCGCGGTCTCGGCGTCGATGGTGATCGAGTCCTCGTCGCCCGTGGCGATCTGAACCTGCACACCGTCGCTGCGGTCGCGGGTGTCCACGGAGATGCTTCGCCGCTCACCCTGACCCTTGAGTGCGCTGAGCACGATGACACCCGCGAGGAAGACGCAGCCGCCCAGGAAGATGAGGACGGCGACGCCGACACCGGTGTTGATCTGCGCGCCGTAGACGCGCACCTTGGTGTTGCCCTTCATGCGGCGGTGGGCGCGTTCCTGCGCGGCGCGCGCACGGGAGCGGGCCCTGGCGAGTTGCGCCGCGGCCGAATCGCCGACGGGCACAGCCGCGCGCGCCTTGGCGCGCTTGTGGCCGCCCGCGAACTCCTGGGCCTTGAGCGCCGCACGGCGCAGCATTGCGTCGGTCTCGCGCAGCGAATCGTCGACCTCGTTGAGTGATTTGTCGACGACGCGGAATGTGCCGCGCCACCAGTTGGT
>CAYGLT010000013.1:34925-41859 GCA_964350875.1 uncultured Phycisphaeraceae bacterium
CGCGCCCTTCATGCTGGGCAGGTCGGCGACGCGCACGGCGAACGGATCGTTGGCGGTGCGCACGAACTCGAGATCGGCCAGCATCTGGCCCGTCGAGTCGTACCGGTTGTCGTAGTCGGCCATCGCGCGGCGGACGATCCACTTCAGCGCGTCCGGGCACTTCTTGTTGATCTGCGAGAGCACCCCGTGCGCGGGGAACGAGTTCTCGAGCACGGAGTACAGCACGGCGCCCGAGCCGAAGATGTCGAACTTCGCGCCGTTGACCTCGTGGACCTTCACGCCCTTGAGCGCGAGGCGGACCATCTCCGGGTCGCGGAAGTATTCCGTGCCGTGGGTGGTCAGGGTCATCGAACTGCGCAGGGGCGTGATGAGCCCGAAGTCGACGAGGTGGGCGCGCCCGTCGTGCACGATGATGTTGTCGGGCTTGACATCCTTGTGCCACAGCCCGCCGCGGTGGTACTGGTCGAGCGACGAGGTGATGTCGCACGCGTACGCGAGCGCTTCGCGGAGTTCCGCGGTGCGCAGGCCCGACGGCCCGGCCTTGTCGTGCAGGCGCTGGGTGATCACGCTCAGCGTATCACCCGGGACATACTTCATCACATAGTAAAAACGCGTGTCGGAGAGTTCGTGCTCGAGCACGAGCCCGAGTTTCTTGGCGGCGTCGAGCGAGCGGCTCTCACGCACGATCTGGGGCAGCGAGGAGCCGTCGGCGAGGGAGAAGGTCTTGATGACGACGGTCTCGGCGTCGTGGCCCCGGCGCGCGAACTGGGCGCGCTTCTTCTCGTCGGGCTTGGCGATGTACAGGCGCCCGCCCGAGCCGCCGCCCTTGAGCGAGCCGACGATCTCGAAGCCCTCGAACTGTCCCGCGCGCTTGCGCGGCTTGTCGCGCGTCGGCGCGTGGGCAACAGCCTGGGGAACGCGGCGCTCGATGCCTTCGACGAGCGGCGTGAGCATGAGGAACCGTGCGGGGTGCCCGATGCACAGGCGGTACGCGTTCGTGCCGATGGCGCGGAATTCGTCCTGCAGGCCGCGGCCGAAGTGCGCGGCGGCGGACCAGCGCCCGATGATGATGTTGATGAGGATCAGCGGGAGGAAGACGATCGAGGTGATGATCCCGCCCACGATGCGCAGGAACGAGCCGATCATGCCGCCGATGAACGCGAAGATGTGCTTGACGATCCAGCCGAGCCCCTTCATGAGCGGGACAAGGATGTAGACGAACACCACGATCGCGAAGACGATGCCGAGTACCAGGAGTAAGGCGAAAAGGGGTGTCATCGGTCGTGCTCCGTCGAGAACCGTCGAACGCGGTCGGCCGGCGTGCTGCTGCCGGTGCTTGCTCTTCCGGGCGGGATCGGGAGAGCCGGGCCCCACCGGCCCGGCCTTGCGAGCGGCCTACTCCATGGAGTTGACCTGATCCTGCCTGCGGAGCTCCATCTGCCTGAGGTAGATCTCCGCGACCGCTTCATCGAAAAGCGCGTCGTCCGATTTCGAGGGGTTCAGTTCAAGCCCGAAGCGACCCGCCTCGGAGATCTCGTCTTCAGTAAAGGAATAGGTCGCGATGACCTCGCGCAGGCGGTCCCGGAGGAGGGTGCGGACCTTGGCCAGGCGGCGGCTGACCGTGGGCTCGGACACGCCCAACTGGACGGCCACTTCCTTGCCCTCGATGCTGTCCAGCACGCGCATGCGGTAGATCTGGAAGTCCATGAACTCGGCCTCGCGCTGGACGAGGCGGATGGCCGCCTCGACCTTGGCGCGGAAGACCATTGCTTCATATTGCGCGTCGGGGCGGGCGGCGACGGCGTCGGACGATCCGCCCATCCACGATTCGTCGAGTGAGGCGGCCCGGCGGCCCCGGCCGCGCTTCTGGGCCATGCGCCGATCGATCTCGTCGCCCAGCGTGTGCTTGGCGATGGAGAGGAGCCATGTGGAGAAACGGGCGCCGCGCGAGGGGTCGTAGCGGTCGATGGAATCGGAGAGGGCCGCGAGGGTCTCCTGGGAGAGGTCGCGCACGGTCTGGGAGCCGATGCGTCCTCCCCCCCACTTGTTGAGTTGGGCGCGCAGGACGGGGCCGAAGATCTCCCAGAGTTCGTACCACGCGGATTCGTCGCGGGCGCGCAGCCTTGCGACGAAATTGGTGGTGAGTTGGTTGAGCATCGGCGTTCCCTGATCCTTCCTTGCGCGTGCCCCGGCGGGTGTCGGCGTTCTGCTAGAGGATGCCGCGCGTCGGGGCGCCCGCAAGCGCCCGTCAAGTGCGTGGTTGGGGTTCGCGTGAAGGCGGTTTCACGGCCGGATCGAGCCGGTGGGGCCAAACACCGCCCTGACCATTCTTCGTTAAGGATACCGCCGCCCGTCGGGCGGGTTGGTTCTCGGGCGTTTCGAGGTTTTTTCGAGGAGGTGAAAGCCGCGCGAAATCGGCGCTTGGGGTTCTCCAACCAGACCGGTGACACACCCCCCGGGCCGGCCCGCCCGTCAGTTCCAAAGCGACCCTTGGTGGGGTCGGCGGGCCTCCCCGGACAGTTCGAATGGGCCACGGCGAATCGTGGCAGGAGAACCCCATGGTCTGCATCCTCAAGCCCGTCATGCGCTTCGGCGTGATCGCCGGTCTGGCCGGCGGGGCCGCCCTGCTTGTCGCCGGCCCCGACCGCGTCGGCGCCGCACTCTCGCAGATGCGCGGCAACATCAACGAGCACATCGACTCCCACATCCAGGACCCCGTGGCGCTTCGCGCCCAGTTGCGCAAGTTGTCCGAGCAGTACCCCGAGCGCATCGCTGATGTGCGCGGCGACCTCGCCGAACTGCGCAACCACACCCAGCAGGTCGAGCGCGACATGGCGATCGCGCAGCGCGTCGTCGAACTCGCCGAGGCCGACCTCTACGACCTCCGCGACATGCTGGCCCGCGCCGAAGACGCGCAGGGTCAGGGCCGCACCGTTCGCGTCTCCTACAACGGCGGCGTGATGGATGTCCAGGCGGCGTACCGCAAGGCGAATCAGGTCCTCCAGACGCGCGACGCCTACGCCGCACGCGTTGACGAGGCCGAGCGCGACCTCGCGTACATGCACCAGCAGGACGAGCGCCTCACGGAGATCCTCGGCACGCTCGAGCGCGAGCAGGCCGAGTTCCAGACGCAACTCTTCCAACTCGATCGCCAGGTCGACGCGGTGGCGCGCAACGAGCGTCTCCTCGACATCCTCGAGGACCGTCAGGAGACGATCGAGAAGCACACGCGTTACGAGGCCGCTTCGCTCGATCAGGTCAAGGGTCGCCTGAGCGACATCCGCTCGAAGCAGGAGGCGCGCATGCAGGCGCTCGCGAGCGGCGTGGCGCGTGAGAACTACGAAGATCGCGCGAAGGTCGATATCGACAACGAACTGCGCAGCCGCGCGACCCTCCGTCAGGCGCTCGACACGCTCGACACTCCCAAGGCCGTGAAGTCCACCCCCGAGGTGTACTACATCACCCCCGGCGCCCCTGCGCCGAAGGCCGATGAGTGCGAAACTTCGGAAACCGGCGCCGGGAAGCCCCTCGCCGCGCGTCCGATTGTGATCGAGTAAGAATCGCCGCGATCGATCATCACCGAATCGCTTGAAACCTCTCGTCCGCGGCCCGGTTGAACCCGGGTCGTGGACTTTCGGAACCAGCCCCGGGAATGACCGACCGGGGATAGTCCCAGCGAAGCCGGAGCGCACTTCTCTCCGCGCGACGACACGAATCATCGGCTTCCGCTTGCCGCTCAGGGTTCACGCACGGCCCTGAGCGGCTTTTTTGTCGGCGCACATCGGGGCGATCGCGTCTACCTTGGTGAGGAACGAAGGAGGAACGGTGATGACAGTTCTGAACGGGCGGGTTGCGTGGCGCGCGGTGTCGGTTGCGATCGTGACCGCGTCGATGATCTTCGGCGCAGCGGCGGGGTCTTCCGCGTTTGCGCAGGACGCGGCCGACGCAGCGCAGGATGTCGTCGCGATCCCCGCGACGCCGGCGGGCGAGCATCTGAAGTGGGTGCTCAACGCGATCGCGGAGACCAACCCGCCCACGGCGGACGCGCTCGAGGCGCGGTTCGCGCCGGAGTTCCTCGAGCAGGTCCCCACGACGCAGATGATCGCGACCATCAAGGGCCTGCGCATGCAGGTCGGGACGCTGACGCTCGAATCGATCGCGGAGCGTTCGCCGACGGAACTGGTCGCGACGCTGTATTCCGCGAAACTCGATCAGCCCATGGCGCTGAGCGTGGTGACGACGGACGAGGCGCCCCACAAGATGACGGGGTTGCTCCTGCGTCCGCTGCCCAAGCGCGTCAAGGCGGGCGAGACCTGGGACGACATCGACGAGGACCTCGAAGAGATCGCCGCGGATGTCGCGATCGGCGCGTACCGCGTGCGTGACAACGGGTCGCTCCAGCCGATCCACATGCTCAACGAGCAGAAGCCGCTGGCGACGGGCTCGGCGTTCAAACTGTGGGTGCTGGCCGCGCTGGCGGATCAGGTGCGCGACGGGCGGCTGCGTTTCGACGACACGCTGGCGGTGCGCGAGGAATGGAAGAGTCTGCCGGGCGGGACGATGCAGTCGGACCCCACCGGCACGGAGCACAAACTCACTCACTACGCGAACCAGATGATCTCGATCAGCGACAACACCGCGACGGATCACCTGTTGCACACCGTCGGCCGCGTGCCCGTCGAGGAAGCGATGGCGCGCTGGTGCGCCGAGCCGGAACGGAACATCCCGTTCCTCAGCACGCGGGAGTTGTTCGTGCTGAAACTCAGCGGCGACGCGACGCTCCCTCAGCGGTACATCGAGGCCGACACCGACGGGAAGCGCGCGCTGCTCGACGGGGAGATCGCCGAGGGTTCGCCCAACATGGCGATGGCCTCGTTCTGGATCACGCCGCGCATGATCACCACGCTGGAATGGTTCGCGAGCGCGGAGGAGTTGTGCCAGACGATCTCCGATCTGGCGCGGCTGGGTTCGGGCGACGAGCGCATGGAGCCGGTGATGGCCGCGCTGTCGATCAACCCGGGCATCCCGCTTGATCGAGATGTATGGGCGAACTTCGCGTACAAGGGCGGGAGCGAGCCGGGCGTGATGAACATGACCTATTGGCTGCTCCGCGAAGACGGCGCGCAGTTCGCGCTGTCGGTGTTCGCGAACGACACCCGGGTGAACTTCGAGCAGGCGGAGATGGTGTCGGTCGTTGAGCGTGCGATCGGGATGCTTTCCAAGGAAAGCCCCGGTCGTTGAGTCAGTGTGAGGGTGTAGACGCAGATTTTTCTTGCACCACGGCGCGTGACCGGCGAAGATCGTGATCCCCCCTCGAGGAGGATCGATCCATGAGACTCGCCGCATCTCTCGCGCTCGGCTGCGCCGCTGTGTACGCGTTCGCGTGTGCGGCGAGCGCCCAATCAGGTCTTGGTGGCTCCGCGCCTATGCGCGATGCGCTCCCGGGCCGCTCGGATTGTCTGTCAGACGAAGCCCGTGCGTTCGCGAGCGCCGCCGCGCAGGCGAACCGTGCGCGGTTCGCGTCGGCGATGGGCGGCGTGGAGACGGGCGTGGGTCTGACGCGCTACCGGCTGTTCCCGCCGCAGGGCGGACGCGAAGGAAGCGACATACACACGAGGTACTGGGTCGATCTCGATCCATCGGCGGGTCTGCTCGATCACGAGTGCACGAACATCACCTACAACGGGCACGCGGGCGTGGACACCGAGATCCGCACCTTCAGCGAGATGGGGCCCGATGCGTCGGCGGTGGGCATGCCGATTTTCGCGGCGGCGGACGGCGTGGTGCTGTTCACCGACGATGGCCACCCGGACCGGAACGAGTCGTGCGCGTCGTTCGACACGAACTTCGTGATACTCGGGCATCCGAACGGCCAGCAGAGTTGGTACCTGCACATGAAGCGCGGCAGCGTCGCGGTGAGTGTCGGCCAGCAGGTTGTCGCGGGCGAGCAACTCGGGCTGATCGGTTCGAGCGGGTGCTCGTTCGCGCCGCATCTGCATTTCGAGACGCGCGTGGACGGGACGCCGCGCGAGGCGTTCGCGGGTGATTGCAACGGGCCCGCGAGTCTCTTCGTGGAGCAGCCCGCGATCGACCGGGCGCTGTCGATCCGCGACGCCGCGGTGACGACGACCGACCCGGCGGGGTTCTTCCCGCCTGACATCTTGCCGATCGGCGGCGTATACCAGCGCGGCGTGGACACGAACGCGTACCTTTGGGTGGTGGTGCGCAATCTGCCCGCGCAGTCGTCGTGGCGTTTGCGCGTCGTGCGTCCCGACGGCGCCAACGCGTTCGAGACGAACGAGATCGGGTTCAACAACTCCGAGTTCTTCTCGTTGTACTGGTCGTGGTGGTTCGCGGACCCGAGCGTGTTCGCGCCGCTCGCGGGCGAGTACCGATTCCAACTCGAGATCAACGGCGAGATGGTGGTTGATGCGCCGTGCATGGCGGTTGATTCGCCGCTGGCGAACCGCGCGCCCAACGCGATCCACGGCGCGGCGATCTGGCCGGCGTCGCCCGAAGAGGGCGATGTCATCGCGTGCGAGATCGATGTCGAACCGGTGAACGACGACCCCGATTTCGATGTGCTGACCTTCGAGTATGTGTGGACAGTGGACGATGTCGAGGTGCGCCGGGTGACGGGCACGGGGCACAAAGATGTTCTCGCGCGCGATATTGCGAACGCGGGTCAGGTCGTTCGCTGCGTTGTGACGGCCAGTGATGGGGAGTTCACGACCCCGAGCGTGCAGGCGCAGGCGACGGTGCTGACGCCCTGCCCGAACGACACGAACGGCGACCGCGTCGTGAATTTCACGGATCTGAACGCCGCGCTGAGCGCGTTCGGTCAGATAAGCGGCGTCGGCGGCCTGCCCCCGGACATCAACTTGGATGGTGTGGTGAACTTCACCGACCTGAACGCGATCCTGAGCGCGTTCGG
>CAYGLT010000013.1:41959-48722 GCA_964350875.1 uncultured Phycisphaeraceae bacterium
CGTTACGACAACTTCTTCGCGAGGATCTCGCGGATCGCCTTCGGGTCGGCCTGTCCCTTGCTCGCCTTCATGGCCGCGCCGACGAGCGCGCCGATCGCGGACTGTTTGCCGCCCTTGTAGTCGGCGACGCTCTTCTCATTCGCGGCGATGGCCTCGTCGCACCACGCTTCCATCTGCGATTCGTCGCGGATCTGGAGCAGCCCGTGGCGTGACGCGGCGTCTTCGGGCGATTCGCTCACGCCGGCGTCGCAGAGGATGCCGAAGAGTTCGTCGGCCGCGCTGGAGTTGATCTTGTTCTCTTCGCGGAGCATGACGATGCCCGCGACCTGCTCGGGCGCGATGCCCAGTTCGTTGATGAGCACATTCTGTTCGTTGGCGCGCTTGGCGCCCGACTGGAGCAACAGGTTGGCGATCTTGCGGCCGGCCTGTTCGCGGTTGTGGCCGCGCTTCGCGATGACGGCGACGCAGGCCTCGAAATAGTCGCTGACGGCGCGGTCGGAGTTGAGGGCCGCGGCTTCCTTAGCCCCGATAGAGAACTCGGCGCGGTGGCGCGCCTCGCGGTCGTGCGGGAGTTCGGGCATCGCCTCGCGGATGCGATCGCACCACTCCTTGTCGATGACGACGGGGAGCAGGTCGGGCTCGGGGAAGTAGCGGTACTCGTGCGCGTCTTCTTTCTCGCGCTGCTCGACGGTGACGAGGCGCACATCGTCCCATCCTCGCGTGCGCTTGGCGCCCGGGCCCATGACGCGGCCGTCCTTCATCCAGCGCTTGGGCTGTTCCTCGAACTCGTGCTCGATGGCGGCCTTGACGGCGCGGAACGAGTTGAGGTTCTTGATCTCGACGATGGGCGTCTTGACGATGTGTCCGTCGGAGAGTTCGAGGTGGCAGTTGATGTTGGGCTCGAAGCGCATGTGGCCCTTCTGCATGTCGCCCTCGGAGACGCCGAGCCAGCGGCAGACATTGCGGAGCAGTTGCGCGAAGCGGACGACCTCGTCGGCGTCGCTGAAGTCGGGCTGGGTGACGATCTCGAGGAGCGGCGCGCCGGCGCGGTTGAAGTCGACGATGGAGAAGTCGATCTTGCCGCCGCCCGGCGCTTCGTGGAGGGACTTGCCGGCGTCTTCTTCGAGGTGGGCGCGAATGATGCCGATGCGCCGGGTGACGGGCTCGCCCTTGTCGTTCTCGCCGATGGGCAGGTCGACGGCGCCGTCGAAGCAGAGGGGCAGATCGAACTGGCTGATCTGGTATCCCTTGGGGAGGTCGGGGTAGTAGTAGTTCTTGCGGTCCCACTTGGTGAACTCGGCGATGGAGCAGCCGAGGGCGAGGCCGACGGTCATGGACATCTCGATCGCGGCCTTGTTGAGCACGGGGAGCGCGCCGGGCAGGCCGAGGACGACGGGGTCGATAAGCGTGTTGGGGTCGGCGTCGAAGTGGCCCGCGTAGGCGGGGTTTGGCGCGCGGGTGAACATCTTGGTGCGCGTCGCGAGTTCGACATGCACTTCGAGACCGACCATGAGACGCTTCGAGACGATGTCAGGCATGCGTCGAGTGTAGGCGAAAAGGAAAACCGCCCCGGCGCCGAGGGGGTCGGCCGGGGGCGGCGTGCGAAGGTGCGGGGGGGAGTGTTCAGCCGCGACGGCGGGCGCGGGCGCCGAGGGCGATCAGCCCGGCGATGCCCAGCGAGCCGGCGGTCGGGATGGGGATCAGCACGCTGGAGCCGACT
Source organism: uncultured Phycisphaeraceae bacterium (assembly GCA_964350875.1). Classification (GTDB taxonomy): domain Bacteria; phylum Planctomycetota; class Phycisphaerae; order Phycisphaerales; family UBA1924; genus JAHBXC01. The sequence goes on from CAYGLT010000013.1 coordinate 43,680, forward strand.
TCGAGGGCGAACTGGAAGTCCGATCCCACGAGGTCGTGCGTGTTGGTGTCGAAGCGATGGAGCCCTTCGCCGTCGGCCAGGGCGAGGAAGAACTGCGCCGAAGCCGGGTCGATCTGGGCGACTTCGATGAACCAGTCGCCCGCGTCGAGGTCGAGCGAAGACCCGAGATCGAAGGAGAGCGCGAGGAATCCCGCGTTGGCGTCCCAGACGGAGGTCTGGACCATATCCGAGGTGTAGTCGAAACTGGTGAACGCGTTGCGCGACTCGACATCGGCGGCGGAGGCGTAGATCGAGACGCGGAGCGGCGCGAGCCCGGAGATGTCCGCGGCGGCGCTCGGAAGGCGCCTGGGGTCGAGATCGCTCGAAGGGTCGGCGTCGATGCCGATGCGCGGCGTCATCGGGGGCGCGGCCTGAACGAAGAGCGTCGGGGTGAGGACGCGGATGGTGTCGATGGAGGCGGCCTCGCCCAGCACGATGCGCATGCTGGCGGTGTTGGAGGCGAAGGGCTCGATCATCGGCGCGTTGGCGAGGGTGACCGCGCTGGCCTGGGCGATCGTGCCCGGGCTGCCGGCGAAGGCGCCGAAGTTCGTGTACGCCGTGGGTCCCGCGATCGCGGCCGACGCAACGAGCGCAAGGGCGCCTGCGTTCAGGATGACAGTCTGTGTGCGCATGACTGAGTTGCTCTCTTCTTCTTCCTAGACACCCCAATTGAACGGGGTCTCCACTGGTACAAGCGTACTTCCTTGTTGGGACTGACCAAGTGTTTTGGAAGAAACTTGGGCCAGATATCCCACGTTAGGGGTTTGCACTGGGCTACTGGACGGGTTTCAAGCGCGGATCCTGCGCTTGAAAGATGGGGGGTCCGGGCCGCTACACTCCCGCTCGCATGAGGCGTCGCGTGGTCATCTCGGGTCTTGGCGTCGTAAGCCCCTTCGGCATGGGCGCCGAGGCGCTCTGGGAAGGTCTTTTCTCGGGCGCGTGCGCGATCCGGCGCATCGAGCGTTTCGATCCTTCAGGGTTCCCGAGCCGCATGGCCGGGGAGATCACCGGTTTTTCCGTGCGTGATCTGGTGCCCAAGTCATACCGCAAGGCCGTGAAGGTCATGGCGCGCGACACGGAGATCGCGGTGGCGGCCGCGAAACTCGCCGTGGGCGACGGCGCGCTGGTCACGAAGGCGACGCTGGAGAACGGCGACGCGGGCAAGTCGCTGACATATACGACCGAGCGTGTCGGTTGCCACATCGGCGCCGGGCTGATCGCGACGGAGATCGATGAACTGTCTCAGGCGCTGGCGACGGCGCGCGAGGAGGGCACGACCGATCGGCTCGACCTGCACGCGTGGGGCAACGGCGCGATCAACAACCTTCAGCCGCTTTGGATGCTGAAGTACCTGCCCAACATGCTGGCGTGCCATGTGACGATCCTGCACGACGCGCGCGGACCGTCGAACACCATTACCTGCGCGGAAGCGAGCGGCGCGCTGTCGATCGGCGAGTCGATGCGCGTGATCGAGCGCGGCGACGCGGATGTGTGCTTCACGGGCGGCGCGGAGAGCAAGATCAACTGCATGGGCGTCCTGCGCATGGACCTGGCGAAGCGCCTGGCCGACACGGGCGACTCGGAGGACGGCGCGAGTTTCGTGCGGCCGTTCGACGAGAATGCGCCGGGCCAGTTGCTCGCCGAGGGCGGGGCGATCCTGCTGGCCGAGGGGATGGACAAGGCGACGGAGCGCGGCGCGAAGATCTACGCGGAACTCGCGGGCTTCGGCGCCGGGCACTCGCCGCGCTCGAGCGATCCGGAGGAGCGGGCCGAGGGTCTGATCGCGGCGATCGAGCGGGCGATCGAGGACGCGGGGATCACGGCGTCGGAGATCGACGCGGTCGTGCCGCATGCCGCGGGCGTGAAGGAACTGGACGCGGAAGAGGCTGCGGCGCTGCGTCGAGTATTCGGGGAGCGATTGAAGGATGTGCCGCTCGTGACGCTGACGCCCAATATCGGGGACACGATGGCGGGCCAGAGCGCCCTCCAGGTGGCCGTCGGCGCGATGTGCGTGCACAGGCAGGCCCTCCCGGCGCGGATCCACGGGGGCTCGGCGCCTTCGGACCTGAACGCCGGGGCCGCGGCCTCTCGGGAGGCGGACCTGCGGCATGTTCTCGTCTGCACGAACGCGCTGGGCGGGCAGAACGCGGCGCTCGTGCTGAGGCGTGTATCCTGAACCCCCCACCGGAACACCGGCGGGTCGGCGCGGCGGGCGCCGATCGACAGCACGCCGACTTCTGATTCTCTCCCGCAACATCCCCAACCGTTCTTTGTGAGCAACACATCCGATGCAGACCAACCGCCGCCCCGCTGTCCCGCTCGAAGCCCTCGACCCCACGCTGACCGATGTCTCCCGCCGGGTGATCGGTTTCGCGATCGAGGTTCACAAGACGCTCGGACCGGGCTTCACCAAAGAGGTGTACGGCTCGGCGCTGGCCGTGGAACTCGAAGAGGCGGGGATCGATTACCTGCGCGACTCGAAGGTTGCGGTCACTTACCGCGATCGTCAGGTCGGGGAACTCACGCTGGACCTGATCGTGAACACGCGGTTCGCGGTGACGATCATGGACGAGCCGCGCGAGATCGACGGCCTGGACCGCACGACGCTCCGCGCGCAACTCCGCGCGGCGGACCTTGAACTGGGTCTGATCATCAACTTCGGCGAGCGTCGCCTGAAGGACGGGCTGGTGCGCGTGCTGAACCCGGACAAGCTGAACGCGATGAAGGGCGATCAGCACGACGGCGACGATGACGACTACGAAGACGACGACGAGGATTGATCATCGTCGCGAGTCACACGATGAGTGAGGAACGCCGCGCGTGAGCACCGTCGGGAGTCATGTCGAGTTGAGCGACGCGCAGCGCGTGGTGATCACGGGCGTCGGGTGCGTCACGCCGCTGGGCGCGGATGTTCCCGGCGTGTGGTCGAACCTGCTGGGCGGTGTGTCGGGTATCGGCACGATCCGCCGCTTCGACGCCGAGACCTTCATCACGAACTTCGCGGCGCAGTCGCCGGATATCGACCTGAAGGACTACTTCGCGGACGCCGCGCGCTTCGAGGGCGCCGGGCTGAACAGCCGCTTCGCGCTGGCGGCGGCGGCGCAGGCGTGGAAGCAGAGCGGCTTCGGCGATGTCTCGAAGCCGGGCCAGACCTACGCGGGGTTCCCTGACCTCAACCGGCGCCGGATGGGCATCTATCTCGGTTCGGGCGAGGGCGCGATCGACTTCGAGCCGTTCATGGCGGCGAACCTGTCGTCGTGGAAGGACAGCGAGCGTTCGAGCGACGCGGTGAAGTGGGCAGAGACGGCGTACGCGCGGATGGACGCGGTGCGCGAGATCGAGCAGGAGCCCAACATGCCGCTGTCGCACATCGCGTCGGCGTTCGGCGCGGTGGGACCGGCGTACAACTGTCTGACGGCGTGCGCGGCGAGCACGCAGGCCATCGGCGAGGCGTTCGAGATCCTGCGCCGGGGCGACGCGGATGTGATGATCGCGGGTGGCACGCACTCGATGATCCACCCGCTGGGCATCACCGGGTTTATCCGTCTCACGGCGCTGTCGGGGCGTCGCGACGATCCCCAGCACGCGAGCCGCCCGTTCGATCAGACGCGCGACGGCTTCGTGATGGGCGAGGGCGCGGGGATCGTGATCCTCGAGACGCTCGCGCACGCGAAGAAGCGCGGCGCGACGCCGCTGGCCGAGGTCACGGGATTCGGCAGTTCGGCGGACGCGTTCCGGATCACGGACATCCAGCCCGAGGGGCTGGGCGCGCAGGCGGCCATGCGCGAAGCGCTGGAGCAGGCGGGGCTCGAGGCCGACCAGACCGACGACGAGGGCCGCCCGCTGATCCATTACATCTCGGCGCACGGGACCAGCACGAAAGAGAACGACTCGATCGAGACCAAGGCGATCAAGGGCGTGTTCGGTGACCTGGCGCCGCGCATCCCGGTGAGTTCGATCAAGTCGTCGATGGGCCACCTGATCGCGGCGGCGGGCGCGGTGGAATGCATCGCGTGCGTGCAGGCGATCCAGACGGGGATGCTCCCCCCCACCGTGAACTACAAGCACCCCGACCCGGTGTGCGATCTGGACTACATCCCCAACGAGCCGCGCGACGAGCGCGAGCGCGGCGTGGAGATCTGCCTGTCCAACTCGTTCGGGTTCGGCGGTCAGAACGACACGCTGATCGTGCGCCGTTTCCGAGGGTGAGATCGCGCGAGCGGGTAGGATGGCGCCCCTCGTTCGTGGAGGATCGACCTCCGGAGCCGCCCGCGTGCCGAAGCCAGCGACATCATCACGACCCGCCTCAGCGCGAAGCGTGAAGCCCGTGCGCCGGCCGTTCGCGCGTGAGGCGGAGCCGACCGCGGAGGATCGTCTGCGCTATGCATTCGGCGCGGCGCTCGCGTGGCTCACCGACGCGCCCGGGCGCGCGGTGCGCGGATTGCGAGGGAATCGCGAGCGGACTCCCCGCAGGACGAACATCCGGTTGTGGCGTCTGGTGATCGGCGTGGCGATGCTGATCGCCGCGGGCTTTACGGTGCTGGCGATGACGCTGCTCGCGATGGCGGGCACGCAGCCCAGGTGGTGGGTGGAGACGGGGATCGCGCCCAACGACGCGCCGCGCCTGGCGGAAGAGGTCGAGCGCGGCGTGGGGACGGCGCTTCACCGGGGAAGGCCCGACGGGCAGGCGTGGACGGTGGCGATCACGCAGGACGAGGCCAACGCGTGGATCGTGGATCGGCTGCCGAGGTGGCTCGCGAATCAGGGCGTGCGCAACGCGGAGAAGTTGCCGGAGATCCGCGTGGCGTTCCAGGGCGAGACGATTCTGGTGGGGCTGAAGCCGCGCGGGCAGGAACGGATGGCGACGCTCGAGGTCTCGCCGCGGGTCGAGGAGGGCGAACTGTGGACGCCCGCGACGGGGTTGAGCGTGGGGCGTGTGCCGCTGCCCGCGGGGTTCCTGCGCGAGCGCGGGCTGGACTATGTGCCCGAGCCGTATCGGAGCGA
>CAYGLT010000014.1:0-14743 GCA_964350875.1 uncultured Phycisphaeraceae bacterium
TACCCTCCCGTCATGGACATCGACCCATCGACGCTCGAGGTCGCCGAGCGGTACAAGTTACTCATCGGCGCCGTGATCCCCCGCCCCATCGCGTTCGTCTCGACGATTTCCCCCGACGGGAAGTCGACGAACCTCGCGCCGTTCTCGTTCTTCACGGCGGTCGGCTCGAACCCGATGACGCTGATGTTCTGCCCCGCGAACAACGCCGACGGCACGGAGAAGGACTCCCTGCGCAACGCGAAGCCGCGCGACGAGGGCGGGACGGGCGAGTTCGTGGTCAACATCGTGAGCGAGTCGATCGCGGCCCAGATGGCCGCGTGCGCACAGGAACTTCCGTACGGCGAGAGCGAGTTCGACCTCGCGAAACTCACGCCCATTCCCAGCACCACGGTGAAGCCGCCGCGCGTGATGGAGTCACTGGTGTCGTTCGAGTGCGAGACAACGCAGGTGGTGCGCACCAACCCGGGAGGCAAGGCGGGCGGGAATGTCGTGTTCGGGCGGGTCGTTCGTGTGCACGCGCACGACGATGTCATCGACGAGCGGTATCGGCTCGACCCGGCGAAACTCGCGGCGGTCGGGCGCATGGCGGGGCTCGGGTATTGCACGACGCGCGAGCGGTTCGATCTGCCGTGGGGAACACCCGCGATGGAACTCGCGGGCAAGCCGCTTCCGCTCAGCCCTTCGCGCTGATGGTCAGCGGGACGGCGCCGTACATCTCGACGGAGTAGTCGTAGTGCCCGATGCGCATGCGCTCGGTGTCGCCCTCGACGCCCCGCTCGCTCTTCCAGCGGCGGAGGGAGGCGGGCAGGTTGAACTCCTGATCCTCATCGACGGTCGAGACGACCTCGATATCGCCGCCGAAGGTGGAAAGGAGCGTCTTGCACACGCCGGCGACGAGGTCTTCGGGCGCCGAGGCGCCCGCGGTGACGAGCACCGTTTCCACGCCTTCGAACCACTCGTCGCGCAGTTCGCTCGCGTCGTCGACGCGCCGGCCCGGGGTGCCGACATTCTGCGCGATCTCGGTCAGGCGCACGGAGTTGCTGCTGTTCTGTGAACCGACGACGAGCACCAGATCGGCGCGCGGCGCGAAGGTGCGCACGGCGTGCTGGCGGTTGGTCGTCGCGTAGCAGATGTCGCTGCTCGGGGGTTCCTTGATGTTGGGGAACGCCGCCTTGAGCGCGTCGATGATGACGCCCGCGTCGTCGGTGCTGAGGGTGGTCTGGGTGAGGTAGACGAGCCGGTCGGGGTCGTCGATTGTCAGCTCGGGGATGTCGTCGGGTGATTCGACGACCTGGATGGCCGTGGGCGCCTCGCCGCGCGTGCCGACGACCTCCTGGTGGTCCCGATGGCCGACGAGGAGGATCTGGTAGCCCTGCTTGGAGTACCGGATGGCCTCGGCGTGGACCTTGGTGACCAAGGGGCAGGTGGCGTCGATCGCGGTCAGGTTCCGGGCCCGGGCCGCGGCGCGGACCGCCGGGGAGATGCCGTGGGCGGAGAAGACGACGAGCGAGCCCTCGGGGACCTTGTCGATGGACTCGACGAAGATGACCCCTCGGTCGCGGAACCGGCCCACGACATGCTTGTTGTGGACGATCTCGTGGTAGACATAGACCGGATCGGTCGCGCCGACCTCGGAAAGGGCTTCGAGGATCTGCTCGACGACCTCGATGGCCATCTCGACGCCGGCGCAAAAACCTCTGGGACTGACGAGCAGGATTCGCATCGGCTCACTCTACGCTCGGAGAGGGCCCGCCGATCGGTTGATTTCCGGCCTCCGGCGACCTTCTATTGCCCTCCCACGGGCGAGCAGCCCGAGGGTCGTCAACCTGGACCGGACCTCGACGGACCGCAGCCGCGGCCACCCGGAGGTCGCTTCCATCACCCCCGAAGCACCCCTTCGCACGATCACGCGAAGGGCGACGGAGCGAACGATATGGCCAATTACACCGGCCCCAAGGTCAAGCTTTCCCGCCGCGTCGGCGTGCCGATCGCTGACCTTCCCAAGCACACCTCGAAGCGCCAGCTCAACCCGCCGGGCATGCACGGCTACCGCGGTCGTCGTCTGCGCGACTACGGCATCCGCAAGAACGAAAAGCAGAAGCTGCGCTACCACTACAATGTGCTCGAGCGTCAGTTCGAGCGCTACATGGACGAGGCGTCCCGCCGTCCGGGCAACACCGGTGAGGTGCTCCTGCAGTTGCTCGAGCGTCGTCTGGACAATGTTGTCCGCCGCGCCGGCTTCGCCCGCTCGATCTGGGCCGCCCGCCAGCTGGTGGTCCACGGGCATGTGAAGGTCAACGGCAAGAAGGTCGACCGCCCGTCGTACCAGATCTCGCTGAACGACAAGATCACGATCAAGGACAAGACCCAGAAGCTCGTCCGCGAGCACATGGAGTCGCTGGTCGGTCATGTCACCCCGGGCTGGATCGATGTGAACCCGTCGGAACTGACCTGCGCGGTCACCGCGTTGCCCACGCCCGACCAGATCCCCTTCGATGTGAACACCAACCTGATCGTCGAATACTACCGCTAAGCCCGCTTTCAGCGTCGCAGAGCCACCAACGCGCCCCGGCCCCTCGCCGGGGCGTTTTTCCTTTCGCCGACGCGTCGAGCCCCCGGCGCGTATCCTCTTCGCTCTTCCCGGGGCCTCTCTCGCCCTCCAGCCCGATCAAGCGAACGCCATGCTGAAATTCTTCCGCAAGTACAACAAGATCATCCTGGTCGTCGGCGGCTCGCTGCTGATGGTCGCGTTCCTCGTACCACAGGCCCTCCAGCAACTTGGGAAGGCCGCCGCGGGCCGGACGATCGCCAAGTTCGAGGGCGGGTCGTACTCCCAACTCGATGTCCAGCGCGCGGCCGCCGAACTCAACGGCATCGAGAACCTGATCGGCATCGACAGAGAGAGTCTCGGGATCGAGAACGAGGAGCACTGGCTGCTGCTCGTGTCGGAAGCCAGTCGCGCGGGGTTCCGCGGCGGGCCGAGCGATGCCGAGGTCTTCATCAACCAACTCGCCGCAGGCGCAGCGCAGCAGTTCGCCGCGCAGAGCGGCGGTGAGATCTCCCCCGACGAGGCGTTCACGCAGGCGCGCAACGCGCTGCTCATGCGCAGGACGCAGATCGGCGGCGAGAACCCCATCGGCGTGGACGAGGCGCTCGCCGACCTCTTCGCGGTCCAGCGCCTTCGCTCGAGTTACTTCGCGGCGCCCAAGATGAGCACGGCCCGCGCGATCCGGTTCGCCGACACCGTGCTCGACACGGCCCGCGCGCAACTCTCGGTCGTCCCGGCCGACGCGCTGCTGGCCGAGACGCCCGTCCCTTCGAGCGCCGAACTCGAGACGCAATTCGAACAGTTCCGCGACATCAACGCGGGCGAGGGCGACCTCGGCTTCGGGTACCGTCAGCCCGTGGGCGTGCAGGTCGAGTGGATCACGCTCGACCCGCGCGGCATCGCGGACGCCGTCACGCTCGATCCCATCGATGTGCGCAAGCGCTTCGAGGCAAACCGCGACCGCTACCCGGGCGATTTCGCGAGCGAGCGGGCCAATGTCCGCGCCGAACTCACCGACGAGCGTGTCCAGTCGATCCTGACCGACGCCGAGCAGGCGATCCGCGCGTACGGGCTCGACGACATCAACGGTTCGCCCGCCAATCCCGCGACGGGTCTGCGTGAACTGCCCGCCGACTGGAGCGCGAACCGCACGCCGCTCGAGGTCGTCGCCGAGGCGGTCGTCGTCCGTATCAAGGACAAGTACGGCGTCACGATCCCCCACCCGTTCGTCGGCGTGCAGAACCAGGGCTGGCTCTCCCCGACCGAGTTCCAGCAGTTGCCCGGCATCGGACGGTCGTTCGTTCGCGACGGCCTGCGCGTGACCTCGCTCTCGAGCGTGCTCGATCAGATCCGCGAAGGCATGCCCGCCGACGCGACCGGCACGCCGCGCTTCCAGGTCGGCGTGCTCGACCGCCCCTCGTTCGATTCGGCGGACCAGCAGCACTACTTCCGATTCCTCGCGGCCCGTCCCGCGGGTCCGGCGGCCACGATCGACGAAGTCCGCGACCAGGTCGTGCGCGACCTGCGCCGCCTGCAGGCGTACGACCTGCTGGTCGAGCGCGCGGAATCCGCACGCGACACCCTGATCGCGCGCGGCCCGAAGGCCGCCGCCAACACGATCGACCCGTCGGCGGGCGAGACCATCGTCAGCGTTTCGGACGAGCGCGCCGCTCCCGTGGGCAGCCCCTTCGCGGGCGAACTGCTCACCCGCGTGCTCGGCTCGGAAGAGTTCCGAGCGCCCGTGATGGCCGCGGCCCGCGAACTCGACCCGCTCCAGCCCATCGATGTCCAGTCGCTCGAGATGCGCTCGCTGATCGAGCCGGTCCGCGACGCCCTCGCCGTGGCGTTCGTGCGGCTCACGGCCCGCGACCCGCTGACCCGCGAGGAATACGAGCAACTCCAGAGCCAGATTGTTTCGACCGCGATGCAGCAGGAACTCATCGACGGTCAGGGCGAGGAGGCCAACCCCTTCTCGTTCGAGCGGATGAAGGAGCGCCTGGGTCACCGCGCCGTGGGCGGCGGTCGGACCGTCGAAGCGGAGACGGACGAGGATTCCGAAACGGAGACCGACGCCGAGGCGGTCTGATCCCCGCGTGGCCGCACCTTGATCGGGCTGGGCCGGTAGAACACCCCGCACGGGCGGATCGTGCGTTCACTCTGGCACTCACGCGGCCGCACACGGAAGCCGACCGATGACCTTTCTCCTCGAGACGATCAAACTCGGCCTCAGCAACCTCCGTCTGCACATCCTCCGATCGATCCTGACGGCGCTGGGCATCATCCTGGGCGTGTCCGCCGTGATCACGATGGTGAGCATCGGCGAGGGATCCAAGCAGCAGGCCCTCGAACAACTCGAACGCCTCGGTGCGCGCAACATCATCGTGCGTTCCCAGAAGCCGCCCGAGAGCCAGCAGGGCGGCGGCGGCAACCGCTCGTGGGTCTCGAAGTTCGGCATCACCCGCGAAGACTACGAGGTCGTCCAGGCGAACTTCCCCAACGCCGACCACATCGTCCCGCTCAAGGCGGTCGGCGGCCAGATGCTCAAGGACGAGCGCCGGATGACCAGCCAGGCGTTCGGCGTGACGCCCGACCTTGCCGAGATCATCAACCTGCGCGTGGGCCGGGGACGCTACCTCAAGCCCGGGGATCTCGAGGACAACGCGACGGTCGCGGTGATCGGCGAAGAGGTCGCGAAGAAACTCTTCCCGTTCTCCGACCCGCTTGGCGACACGGTCCGGATCGACGACAAGGCCTTCACGGTGGTGGGCGTGCTCGACCCGGTCGGCTTGTCGGGCGGCGCCGGCGCGGCGCTCGTGGGCCGCGACCTGAACCTCGACATCCACATCCCGATCACCACGGCGCGAACGATGTTCGGCGATCAGGTCGTCCGGCGCACTTCGGGCTCATTCCAGGCCAACGAGGTGCAGGTCGAGGAGATCTACCTCGCCTCGCGCGAGCGTGAGACGGTGCTGTACGACGCCGACCGACTCCGGCGCATCATGCAGGTCAGGCACCCCGGGCTCACCGACATCACACTGATCGTTCCCTACGAGTTGCTCGAATCCGCGAAGAAGACCGCCCTCACATGGTCGCTGGTGCTGGGCGCCATCGCGGGCATCGCGCTGCTCGTGGGCGGCATCGGCATCATGAACATCATGCTGGCGAGCGTGACCGAGCGGACCCGCGAGATCGGCATCCGCCGCGCGCTGGGCGCCACGCGGAAACACATCATCTGGCAGTTCCTCGTCGAGACCTCGGTGCTGTCGGCCATCGGCGGGCTGATCGGCGTGGGGCTGGGCATCGCGCTGTCGGTGGGGATCGGCTACGGCGTGCCGATCCTGCCCAAAGCGCCCGTCATCGGGCAGTTCTTCCCGACGGATGTCTCCCTCCCGACCCAGGTCACCTCGTGGTCGATCTTCGTCTCGTTCGCGGTCGCGACCGCGACGGGGCTGATCTTCGGCATCTACCCGGCGAAAATGGCCGCCCGCCAGGACCCGATCGTCGCGTTGCGCCACGACTGACCCCCGGGACGATCCGGCGCGCGTACAGTCGGCCACTTGAACGACCAGCACAACGACAAGCCCGCCCCTCGCACGCCGGACGCCGCCCTGCGCGCGGTCGAATTCACCCCGCCCGCGGCGGGAGAAGACGCCCGCCGCTTCCGCCGCGACCGGATCGATTCGCCGCTGATCAAGGCCTCCGACCTCGGGGCCGCCGTCGATCAGGCGCGCGAGTCGATCTACCACGCGCTGAGCAAGCAGGTCCGCGCGTACCCGAACCTCGACATCGACGGGCTGAACGCGGATCGGCTCGGCCCGCTCGACGCGGCCTTCGCCCACGCCGTCTACGACGCGACCATCCGCCGCTGGATCACCATCGAGTACCTGCTCAAGCAGCACATGCGGCAGGAGTGGGACCTGGTTGAGGCTCGCGTGCGCGGCGCGCTCATGGGCGGCGCGGCGCAGATCCTTTTCCTCTCGAAAGTTCCGGCCCGCGCTGCGGTGCATTCGACCGTCGAGTGGGCGAAACGGCGCGTGCGCCCCGGCGCCGGCGCGATGGTGAACGCCGTCCTGCGGCGAATCTCCGAGGAGGTCGTCTCCGATCCCGACGCGCGGTTCCGCGATTCGTGGACCGACCGGACAGACGAGATCCCGCTGGCCGACGGGCGCGCCCTCGCGCTCGCGGTGTCGCGTCTCCCGGACGATCCCGTCTCGCGCCTCGCGGTCGCGACGAGCCACCCGATCTCGCTCCTGCGTTCGTGGCTCAAGAACATGAGCATCCGCGATGTGCGCGCGATCGCCGTGCACGGCCTCGCGCAGCCCCCGGTCATCCTCAACACCCAGCACGCGCGCGAGCCGATCCCGGCCGACCTCGCCAAGCCGCACGCGGCGCCCGGGCACCACCTGTTCCTCGGCACGCGCGACGAACTCATCGCGTTGCTCGCGAGTCGCGACGACATCTGGGTGCAGGACCCCGCGTCGTCGCTGGCCGTGCAGAGCGTGCTCGACCTCAAGCCCTCGCTGGTCATCGATGCCTGCGCGGGGCAGGGCACGAAGACGCGTCAACTCGCCGCGGCGTTCCCGAACGCGAAGATCATCGCGACGGATGTCCACGATCAGCGCCGCGAGATCCTGAAGAAGACCTTCGCCGGCAGCGAGCAGGTCGAGGTGGTGCTCCACAAGCGCCTGATCGATTACTCGGGCAAGGCCGATCTGGTCTTCCTCGATGTCCCGTGCTCGAACACGGGCGTGCTCGCGCGGCGGGTCGAAGCGCGATACCGCTTCAACGAGGATTCGCTGACCGGCCTGGTGAACACCCAGCGTCAGATCCTCGCCGACTCGATCCGACTGTTGACCGACAACGCGGCGGGCGGCGAGCGCGGGCAGATCCTGTACTCCACTTGTTCGCTCGAGAAGGCGGAGAACGAGGATCAGGTCGCCTGGATGGAACGCTGGCACGCGATGAAACCGTCGCGCGTCCATCGCCGGGCGCCCGAGGGAGGGCCGGGGAAAGACCCCCAGGCCTATACCGACGGCGCTTTCGCCGTGCTGTTGTCCTGATGTTCCACGGCGGCTCGGCTACACTCCACGCAACGCCGTCCGATCGGCGACCCCTGTGTTCGCGAATGTCCCCCCTACCGCCCGGCGCGTGAGTTGCCTCGATGAACCTCACCGAGATCCTGAAACCCTCGTGCGTGAAGGTCCCGCTCGACGCGACGGACAAGAAGTCGGCGATCTTCGAACTCGTCGATTTGATGGAGAGCGCAAGCCTCGTCAACGACGCCGAGTCGCTGAAGACGGCGGTCTGGACCCGCGAGCAGACGCGAACCACGGGCATCGGGCACGGGCTGGCGATCCCCCACGGCAAGTGTGACTCGGTCACGAGTCTCGCGATGGCCATCGGCCGCCCCGCCGAGCCGCTCGAGTTCGCGGCGATCGATCAGCGACCGGTTCGACTCATCGTGCTGCTCGCGAGCCCGCCCGACCGCACGAGCGACCACATCCAGGCGCTGGCGAAGATCAGCCGCCTGATGACCGACGCGGACTTCCGCGAGAAACTCTTCAACGCGGAGTCGTCGGACGAGTTGTACGCCATGCTCGCCGCGCAAGAGCAGCATGTCGCCTCGTGAGCACGATGTCCTCGCAGCACGCGGCGCCGCCTGACTGTCTTACGACCAACGCCGCGCTTACGGACGCGCACCTCGAACAATTCATCGGACGGCTCGAACTCGCCGAGAATCTGCGCGGCGCGATCCGCTACGCGCTGCTGGGCGGGGGCAAGCGCCTGCGTCCCGCGCTGGCGCTCGAGTGCTGCGCCGCCGTCGGCGCCGACAGACGATCGGCGTTGCCCGCCGCCGCCGCCGTCGAACTGATCCACGCGTTCTCGCTCGCGCACGACGACCTCCCCGCGATGGACGACGACGACCTTCGACGCGGCCGCCCGACATTGCACAAGGCGTTCGACGAAGCGATGGCGATCCTCGCGGGCGACGCGATGACCGTGCTGGCGTTCCGCGCGCTGTGCGAGAGCACGATCGATCCGTCGCTCTCGGGTCGGTTGTGCCGCGAACTCGCCGACGCGTCGGCGGCGATGATCGTCGGGCAGGTGTACGACACCCTGGGCGGCATGCCCGACACGCTCAGCAAGGGCGAGCAGGTCGCGCTGATCCACCGTTGCAAGACGGGCGCCTTGCTGCTGGCCTCGTGCCGCATGGGCGCCTTGATGGGAATGTGGGGAAGGCCTTCCGACACCGGCCTTGCCGCCCTCACCTCGTACGGGACCGCGATCGGGCTGATGTACCAGATCGTGGACGATCTGCTCGATGTTGAGCAGACGACCGAGAAAACCGGCAAGCGCACGGGCAAAGACGCCGATGCGGGGAAACTCACCTTCCCGGGCGTTCTGGGAGTGGAGCGGTCCAGGGCCGAAGTGGAACGGCTCAGGGCCCTTGCGCAGGAATCGATCCGCCCGTTCGGGCCGGCCGGGACCGAACTTTCCCGAATCTGCGACTTCCTCGCCGTGCGAACTTCCTGAGGGCGAAATCCCTACACTGATGTGACTTCCCAGTCGCTCCAAGGAAGGCCGACACGACCGATGACCACCCCGCTCGACTCGATCCGCACGCCCGCCGACCTCAAGCGGCTGTCGGTGGCTCAACTCCCGGCGGTGGCGGCGGAGATCCGCGCGCGGATCATCGAGCAGGTCAGCAAATCGGGCGGACACCTCGCGCCGAATCTGGGCGTGGTCGAACTCACCATCGCGCTGCACTATGTCTTCGATTTCGCGCACGATCGGCTGCTCTTCGATGTCGGCCACCAGTGCTATCCCCACAAACTGCTGACGGGTCGCGCCGACATGCTCCCGGGCCTGCGCACGGGCGACGGGATGTCGGGCTTCCCCGAGCCCCGCGAGTCGTCGTACGACCTGTTCTCCGTCGGGCACGCGGGCACGGCGATCTCGACCGCCGTGGGCATGGCGCGCGGCGACACGCTGAACAAGGACGCCTTTGACCCCACGATCAACCCCGAGGGCCGGCGCGTCGTGTCCCTCATCGGCGACGCCTCGATCGTCAACGGCGTCGCGATGGAAGGCCTGAACAACGCGGGCACCCTCAAGCGTCAGTTCCTTGTCGTGCTCAACGACAACGGGATGTCGATCAGTCACCCGCAAGGCGCGATGGCGCAGTACTTCGACCGCCTGCGCATCAACCCGCTGTACTCCGACTTCAAGCGCTCCGCGAAGCGCGTGCTGGACCGCGTTCCCGGCGGCCGCGTGTTCGGCGACGCGTACCACCGCTTCGGCGAAGCGACCAAGGCGTGGCTCGTGGCGCGCGAAGAGGACAGCGGCGCGGAGGTCAACTGGTTCGAGCACTTCGGGCTGCTCACCGTCGGCCCGATCGACGGGCACGACCTTCCCACGCTCGTCGAGTTCCTCGCCGAGGCGCGCGACTTTGATCGCCCGATGGTCCTGCATGTCAAGACGATCAAGGGCAAGGGATTCGAGGTCGCCGAGCGCGACGCGACGAAGTTCCACTCGCCCAGCGCGTTCTCCGTGCAGGCCGATCCCGATTCTCCCCAGGCGCCGCGCGACCTGATCACCAACGGGTGCCGCGTTGAACTCAAGAAGTCCGGCCGCTCGTTCACGAGCGCGTTCGCCGAGGCGCTGAGCGACCTGATGGAGCGCGACACGAAAGTCGTGGCCTGCACGGCCGCGATGCCCGACGGCACGGGGATCGCCAAGGCGCTCGCGAAGTTCCCGGATCGCGCGTGGGACACGGGCATCTGCGAGAGCCACGCGATGGACATGATGGCGGGCATGGCCAAGACCGGGCTCAAGCCCTTCTTCGCCGTGTACTGCACCTTCCTCCAGCGCGCGTTCGATCAGGCGTTCCAGGAAGTCGCCCTGCAGGGCCTCCCCGTGCGTTTGTGCCTCGACCGCGCCGGTCTGGTCGGCGGCGACGGCGCCGTCCACCACGGGTTCTGCGACACGGCGCTCCTGCGCACGCTTCCCAACGCCGTGATCACCGCGGCCATCGACGAGCCGTCCCTCAAGGCCGCGCTCGAGTTCATGCGCACCTGGGATTCGTCGCTCTCCTCCGTGCGCTATCCGCGCGATTCGGTGTCGAACCGCTTCGCGGACGACGCCTGCCCGCCGTTCGAACTCGGCAAGGCCCGCGCGCTCAACACCGTCGATCGCCCCGACGCGGCGATCCTCGCGTTCGGCACGCTCGCGATGGAGGCGATGGAGGCCGCGAGCAACCTGTCCCCCGAGATCCGCCTGTCGGTCTACGACGCGCGGTTCGCCAAGCCGGTCGATCGGGCGCTGATCCGCGACCTGCTCGGCGCGGGCGTTCCCGTGCTCACGCTCGAAGACCACAGCGTGGTGGGCGGGTTCGGCAGCGCGGTGCTCGAAGCGGCGAGCGAGATGGGGCTCGATACCTCGCGGGTGCGTGTGCTCGGGCTGCCCGACTCGTGGATCTACCAGAACGAGCGCCGCGCGCAACTCGCCGAGGCGGGCCTCGACGCGAGCGGCATCGCCCGCGCGGTGCGCACGCTGCTGAGCGATCTGCCGAGCGCATCGTCAGCGTCTTCCGCTTCCAAGCGTCAGCCCGCCGCGGGGTAATCCCGCATTACGACGACACCGCGCAGCCCGATTTTTTGATGAGCACGCCGAGTTCCTCGGCCACGGCGTTCGCGCGGCGGACGGTGTCCGCGACGCGCTCGATCGACTCGTCGCTCACGCGCGCGATCTCCAGATCCATGCGAACCTGCTGGGCCTTCGCGACCCCGTGGAGCAACTGCTCGATGATCGCGGCGGGCTGGATCGATCGGTCGTGGAACGAGTAATCGAGGTACTCCCCCACCACCACGATCAGACTCGCGATGAGCGCGAGCAGCGCCATGGCCGGCGCGATCACCAGACTCGCGAGCAGCGAGCCGAATGTTCCCCCGCTGGCGAGCACCGTGAGCGTGGCGCCCGTGGCCCGGAGTTTGGCGGCCCGGTCCAGCCGGGCGCGCATGATCATCGCGGCCTGTTCCGCTGCGGGGACATACTGCTTCAGCGAAGTCATCACCAGGTCGAGTATGGCCTCGCGCGTCGCCGCCGACGCTGGGCCCGAATCACCGGCGCCGAGTTCGCGGCCTTCCGAGAACCGCGTCTCGGGATGCCGATCGCGGAGCCGATCGAGTTGCTCCGGCGCGGTCATCGCGAGCAAGCGAACGAGCGCGTCGGTGCGCAGTGTCGGCTCAGGCATGTGACTTCCTCCGTATGAATCCCGTCGTGCGCCGGGCCGCCCAGACCAGCGTTTGAACACCGCGCGCGATCAACCAGAACGGGACCGCCATCACCCCGATGAGCATGATCAGCGCGATGCCCTGCGCGCCCCCTTCGACAAAGCCGAGCGCGACACCCAGCGCACACGCCAGGACCCAGCCGAGCAACAACGGGCGTTTGACGACGCGTCTCCCCAATGTGCCCGCCGTCCCGATGACGAACGCGGGGAGCAGGCCGAGGCTGTTCCAGAAGGCCGGGTATTCTCGGAACGAGCGTTCGCGGCTGTCGATGAACACCGCGGTGGTCATCACGGTGGCTGCCCCGCCCGCCGCGGCGGTCGCCGCCGTTGCGCGAACGACGGGCATGCTCACCGCGCTGGTCGCGAGCCGTCCGTCGGCGCCGATGACCGTGTGGAGCATGAGGGGCGCGTCGCGCGACGCCAGCGCTTCGAGAAACTCACCCACCGACTCCGAGCGCAGGGCGGCGGCAAGACGCCGGGCGGTCTCGGCGCTGTCGATGTTCGCGAGAGGGCCGGAGACGCCTTTCGCGCGTCCGGCGCCGCACCCCAGCACGAGCAGGTGCCGATCGCGTTCGGCCACGATCTCACGGGCGCGATCGAGCGGGAACGAGAAAACCCGCTCACCGGCGGCGTTCTCGGCGACGATGAGATCGTCTTCGATGTGCCCGACGATCACGATGGAGTCTTCGTCGATGTCGCGGAGCATGGCCTCGATCGCGGCGCGATCCGGAGGCGACTTGGAGAACTTCGCGCCGTTCACCGTGGCCGATTCGATCATGCCGACCGTGCCCGCATCCCCCACGGGGTCGAACATCGCGACGACACGCGTGTCGCGCGGCGCGAATTCGCACTTGAGCCGCGTGTTGAACGACCGCCTCGCCTGCACGGCGTCGAGGAGCGTGGGCGTCGGCGTGAAGAGATCCCGCGCGACCTCGACCGCGTACTCGGTCTGTTCGCCGGACCGCTGGAGACGCAGCCGGGCGGGCTCTCCGGGGATCGCCAGACGCAACTTTCCCTCGCGCGCGAGCCCGTCCATCGTGATCGGGTTGCGCTCGATCATGTGGCTCGCCGCGTCCGCCTCGATGTAGACAGCCTCCGACGAGCCCTCACCGATGCGGAAGACCGACACCTCGCCAGCGTCGTCGAGCGCGACATAGCGTCCGCCTTTCCACGAGGAATCGGCCTGGTCCAGCGAATGGATGAAGGCCTCGACACTCTCCTCGAGCGTCAAACCGAGGGATTCGCGCGCCACCTTGGTGAGCGGAGCGTCCTCGGCGTGGCGGAGGACCGACTCGAGCGCCTGGGCGGCATCATCGGAGAGCCTCGCCGCCGACGCCGCTTCGTCGCCGAACTTCCCGAGTTTGTTGAGATGCCTCAGCGCGCTCCATTGCGCGTTGGCCGTCGAGAGGCACCCGACCGCGAGCAACACCGCCAGCAGGCGGCCGAGAGTCGAGGATCCCATCGTGCGGCCGCGCGACATCGCAACTCCTTCAATCACCACCCCGACGCGAGGCTCGCCGCCAGAATGACGGAAGACCAACCGCGCGGCAACCCGCGGGCTCGTGGATTGCGGCCCATATCCGCTACCATCGAGCCATGATTTCCCCACGCCGGGCGTACCTGCTCGTCAACAACGACAAGACCGACGCGCGTGACGCGCTGCCCTCGGTCCGTGCGCTCATCGCGAAGCACGGCGAATTGCTGGGTGAGTGCGAGGCCAACGATTGCCCGGCGCCCTCGCCCAAGACCGATCTTGCGGTGGTGCTGGGGGGCGACGGGACGATCCTGTCCGCCGCGCGGACCCTGGCGCCTCTGGGCATCCCCATGCTTGGCGTGAACTTCGGGAAAGTCGGGTTTTTGGCGGAGTACGAGGCCCACGCCTTCGAGCGCGACGCGGCCCGCATCTTCGACGCCTCCCTGCCCCTCCCCACCCGCGACGCCCCCCTGCTCGACGCGACGGTGGAGCGTGCTGACGGCTCGACCGACCACATCGGGATCGCCCTCAACGAGTGCTCGATCACCGCGGGCCCGCCCTATCGCATGATCGCGATCGATATCTCGATCGACGGGCAGCCCGGGCCGCTGCTCCAGGGCGACGGGGTGCTGGTGGCGACGGCGACGGGGTCCACGGCGTACAACATCGCCGCCGGGGGGCCGATCCTCGCTCCTACGGCGCAATGCCTTGTCCTGACGCCCGTTGCGGCCCACTCCCTGAGTTTCCGTTCGATCGTGGTCCCCCTGACCAGCGAGATCCGCCTCACGGTCCGCCGAGCCAACCACCACGCCCTGAACCACGGCTCGGGGACGACGCTCGTGCTGGACGGGCAGACGATGGCGCCCCTCTCCGAGGGCGACACGGTGGTCATCTCCCGCCGCCCCGTGCCCCTGAAGGTCGTCACGAACAGTTCGGCGAACTATTGGCAGACGCTGATCCGCAAGATGCACTGGGCCGTCCCGCCCGGTGGCGGGTGAATCTGGGCAATTTCGGACGCGGTTTTTGCCCCTCAGCCGGGAAAAACCCCCGCGCTCGGGTGGGAGGAATCTGCAGAATCGGGCAAGGTTGCGCTTGCGGGCTTGACCTCCTCGCGGTACATTCTGGATAAGAGGGAAGCAACCATCCCGAGCGGATGGTCCTCGGAAGGAAGGTCTGAGCGGAAACGCGAAAGACCAACACGTCACGCGGAAGTCGGTGAAAGCCGGCCGAAGCAAAGCCGGACAGTGTCCGGAGTTGAGGGAACGGACGGGCAGACCTCCCGTTCGGACGAAACATGTCACCCGCTGGCAGCGTTGGGGAACGCTTTCAGCAACCCGGTGAAAGGGTCGCACCGAACCACGCACGACGCCGAGAGGCGGAGTGTGGCAGAGACCGTGGCCGCTCACAGGCGACCACGGTCTTTTTCTTT
>CAYGLT010000014.1:14843-31969 GCA_964350875.1 uncultured Phycisphaeraceae bacterium
GGCGGAGTGTGGCAGAGACCGTGGCCGCTCACAGGCGACCACGGTCTTTTTCTTTTCCCGCCCTCTCCCGCGCGGGAGAGGGTGGCTCGCGAAGCGAGCCGGGTGAGGGAGAAACACGCGCCAACCGCGAAGTGGAGACGCGCTCCACCGCGATCGCGGCTCTCCCCCCTACCGTTCCTCGTGCGGTACACCTACGGCGAGTTCGACGAATCCCAGGGCAAGTTCTTCTCGCCCGACGAACTCTTCCCGCCTCAGGGCCTCATCGAACTCTTCCTCGAGTTCGGCCAGCAGGCCCTCGACGCCCTCCCGTCGATGGACGAGCAGGTCCAGCACCTCATCAACGAGATGCTCGCCGCCGGTTTGCTCGAACGCGACGAGAAGACGGGCCAACTCAGCATCACCCCGCGCATGCTCAAGGGCATGGAGCACGGCGCGTTCCTCGAGATCTTCCGCCAACTCAAGCCGGGCGTGCGCGACGGCCACGACTCACCCGAACCCGGCCGCTCGGGCGAACGCGTCGAGGGAACGCGCCCCTACCAGTTCGGCGATCCGCTCTCGGAGATCGACGCCAATACAACGGTGCGCAACGCGCTCCGCCGCACGCTCGTGGAGCCCTCGCTCGACGCGCGCGATCCCGACGACAAGGCGCGAAACCCGTTCCCGCTCCGGCTCGCGCTCGACGACATCGAGGTCTTCCAGAACGAGTCGCGCACCGACTCCGCCGTGTGCGTGCTGCTCGACCTGTCGGGCTCGATGGCGCGCTACGGCAGGCACATCAGCGCCAAACAGGTCGCGCTCGGCCTGCGCGGCATGATCCGCAAGAAGTTCCCGCTCGACACGGTCGACTTCATCGGGTTCGCGTCCACCGCGCGCGTGCTCAAGGAAACCGACATCCCCCTGGTGATGCCCGAGCCGATCACCACGCGCGAATGGGAAGTCCGCGTGCGCGTTCCGCTGAGCGAGGCGAAGAAGACGCACCCCCACATGACGAACCTGCATCACGCGCTCCGGCTCGCGCGCTCGACGCTCATGCGCCGGGGCGCTGCAAACAAACATGTGTTCGTCATCACCGACGGCCAGCCCACCGCCCACCTGACCGACACGCCCGCCGGCCCGGGCGGCGAGATCCTCAACCTCATCTACCCGCCCAGCAGACAGACCGCCGAGGCGACCCTGCGCGAGGCGTTCCTGCTCGCGCAGTCGGGCGTGCGCTTCTCGTCGTTCGCGCTCATCGAGGAGTACTACTCGATGGACTGGATCGGCTTCATCGACCAACTCACGCGGCTGACGCGCGGCGTCGCGTTCTACTGCGCCGCGGGGGATCTCGGCGCCGCCGTGATGGAGTCGTACCTCACGGGCAAGCGCACGAAGACCGCGATGCGCTGACGCCAAAAACAACGCTCCCCAGTCGCGTGTCCGCGGCCGGGGAGCGGGAGGAAGAGGAAAACAGGGGTCCATACTGCCGCCGGCGTCGGTGTGTGCGTCCGTGTCACTCGGCGGCCCCGGGGGTGTGCAGCCCCGGGTGGTGTCTCAACATGCTTACTGGGAATTTGACCCGCGGGTTCGCGCTTTCGTTCGCGCGTTCTGCGGATTTTTTTGGCCCTTCGTAAGCGCCTGCGATTCCATCAGTTGGCGTTCACAGGGACGCGGCGCCGCTGGGTCCTGGACGCCTTGGGGAGGGTGAGGGTGAGCACGCCGTCGGCGAACGAAGCGGTGATCGCGTCCGGCTCGATCTCGCCGTGCACGCGGAACCGTCGCTGGAACGCGCCGACGCCGTACTCCTTGCGAATCATCGCCGCGCCGTCGGGGGTGCGGCCGGGGACCTCCGCCTCGAGCGTCAGTTCCCCGTCTTCGTAGGTGATGTTGACCGAATCAGCCGAGGCGCCCGGGAGATCGGCGACGATGCGGTACGCGTCCTCCCCGTCGAGCACATCGACGGCGGGACGGAAGGTGGTCTTGGGGGTGCGCTCGACGCGCGTCGCGTCGTTCGTGCTCGGTGCGCACTCGTTGCCCGAGCAGCAGGTCATGGAAGCGTTGCTGGTCATTGGTCGGACTCCAAATCATGAGCGCGGCGGGCCATTCGGGTGCGGTTTCGGGCCGCTCGCCGCGCGGGGTGTTCGTGTCGTTCGGAACGGATTGGTTCGGGTCGTTGTGGTGCATCGTGCCCCGTTCGTGACGGGCGGTGAATCAGCCGGCGTTGACCGTGATCTTGCGCGGCAGGACCGCCTGGGCCTTGGGAAGAGTGATCGTCAGCACGCCGTCACGCAGCGTTGCGCTGATCTTGTCGGCGTCGACTTCGACGGGCAGCGTGAGGGTGCGCTCGAACGAGCCGCTGAGGCGCTCGGCGCGGATGAGCGGCTTGCCGCCCTCGGTGTTCGAGGAAGGGCGCGATCCGCTGATTGTGAGCGAATCGCCTTGCGCGAGGATCTCGAGGTTGTCGAGCGAGACGCCTGGGAGTTCGGCCTCGGCGTAGAGGTTCTGGTCGTCCTGCCACATGTTGACGGGCGGCACGCCCAGCCCCTTGCGCCGCTCTCCGTTGTTGGTTCCGGTGAGCGCGGGCGCCAGGGTTTCGAAGAGCCGGTCCATCTCGCGGGACATGCGAGCGAGGTCGGTGGTGGAAGGCCGTGCAAAGAGGGTTCGTGCGTTCATTCGTGATTCTCTCCTGGGGTGTTTCTGGTGCGTTGATCCGGTCATGGCCGCGGCGTGCTTGCCGACACGCGGCGACGCTGAGCACTGAAACAACACCCGTGCCAAAGCCGGAACAGGCCCCGGAACGCCCCCTGAGCGGCCGCGAAACGGGTCCGAGGCCGCCGCTCTGTCACGACGGCTCTGCCTTGCTGCCGGAATGGCAACCGCCCGCGAAGCGGCGAAGGTCCCGAAACCTGCGGCCCCCGAAGCGGAACAATAATGGTGGAGGGAAGGACGCCGGTGTCGGTGTCGCTCAACCCGACTGTCCCGTTTCGATCACGCGCGCGGGATGCCGTTGGTTGCCGTTCTCGGCAGCACTCACCACCGCCCGCGCAGCAGGAGTTCACAGCCGATGAACCGAACCGTCGCTACACCCGCGCTTCTCGCGCTCGCCGCCTCGCTCTGCGCCTCGGGCGCTCACGCGCAAAACTCGAGAACCAACTCGCGCGCCATGAACGCCGACACCGCCCCCACGCCGCTCATCCCGCGCGATGTGCTGTTCGGCAACCCCGAACGCGCCAGCGTGCAGGTCAGCCCCGACGGCGATCGCATCGCGTACATCGCCCCGTGGGGCGGCGTGCTCAATGTCTGGGTCGGCCCGGCGAGCAACCCCGACGCCGCCCGTCCCGTCACCAACGACAAGCACCGCGGCATCCGCCAGTACGGCTGGGCCGTCAACGGCGACTACATCCTGTTCATGCAGGACAAGGGCGGCGACGAGAACTTCCATGTCTACTCCGTCAACCTCAAGACCGGCGAAGAGACAGACCTCACGCCCTTCGACGGCGCGCGCGGCGGCATCGCCAATATCAGCCGCGAGTTTCCCGACGAGGTGCTCCTCAGCGTCAACAACCGCAACCCCGCGCTCTTCGACATCCACCGCGTGAACCTCGTCACGGGCGAGCGTTCCGTGGTCGAGCAGAACGATCAGGGCTTCGCGGGCTATGTCACCGACGACGACTTCAAGGTGCGCCTCGCCACGCGCATGAACGCGTCGGGCGGCGCCGACCTCTTCCAGAAGGGTTCGGGCGGCGAGTGGGAGCCGCTGCTTTCGGTCCCGATGGAAGACACGATGACCACCAGCCCGATCGGCTTCAGCAAGGACGGACAGACCGTCTACATGATCGACAGCCGCGGGTCCAACACCGGCCGTCTCGTGTCGTACGACCTCAAGTCCGGCGAGATCACCCCGATCGCCGCCAACGACAAGGCCGATGTCAACGGCGCGATGATCAACCCGATCACTCGCGAGATCGAAGCCGTCGCGTTCAACTACACCAAGAACGAGTGGGAGTTCCTCGACGGCGAGATCGCCGCCGAGTTCGAAGCCATCCGCGAGAAGGTCGGGAACGGCGAGATCAACCTCACCAACCGCTCGCTCGACGATCAGACCTGGACGCTCGCGATCACCGACGACAACGGACCGGTCCGCTACTACCTCTACGACCGCGAGACCGACACCCCCACCTTCCTCTTCACCAACCGCCCCGCCCTTGAGGGCCTCGCGCTCGCGCCGATGCACCCAGTCGTCATCACCTCGCGCGACGGGCTCGACCTCGTGTCGTACCTCACGCTCCCGACCTGGCTCGACGCCAACGAGGACATGGTCCCCGACAACGGCGCGATCCCGATGGTCCTGCTCGTTCACGGCGGCCCGTGGGCGCGCGACAACTGGGGATACAACTCCTACCACCAGTGGCTCGCGAACCGCGGCTACGCCGTGCTGAGCGTCAACTTCCGCGGCTCGACCGGTTTCGGCAAGGACTTCCTCAACGCCGCGAATCTCGAGTGGGGCACCAAGATGCACGACGACCTGATCGACGCGGTCGACTGGGCCGTCGAGAACGGCGTCGCGCAGAAGGACAAGGTCGCGATCATGGGCGGCTCGTACGGCGGATACGCGACGCTTGCGGGACTCACCTTCACGCCCGATGTCTTCGCCGCCGGCGTCGACATCGTCGGCCCGTCGAACCTGCAGACCCTGCTCGCGACGATCCCCGCCTACTGGGGCCCGATGCGCCAGGTGTTCTACACGCGCATGGGTGATCCCAACACGCCCGAAGGCCTCGCGCTGCTCGAGGAGCGCTCGCCCCTCAATCACGCCGACAAGATCCGCAAGCCGCTGCTCATCGGGCAGGGCGCGAACGATCCGCGCGTGAAGCAGTCGGAGAGCGATCAGATCGTCGACGCGATGAAGTCGCACAACATCCCCGTGACCTATGTGCTCTTCCCCGACGAAGGCCACGGCTTCGCCCGTCCCGAGAACAGCCAGGCGTTCAACGCCGTCACCGAGAACTTCCTCTCGATGCACCTCGGCGGTCGCTCCCAGCCGATCACCTCCGATGACTTCGAGGGTTCGTCCATTCAGGTCCCCGACGGCGCGACCGGCGTGCGCGGCCTGGCCGACGCGCTCGTGACCCACGAGAAGAACGCCAACTAATTTCGTTCATCCAGTACTGAACGCTTCACACACGCCCGCGAGCGATCGCGGGCGTTTTCAGTTGGTCGGCTTCCCGGAGAGCGTCCAGAACGCGCGCATGATCGCGTCGGCGCCGCCGTCCGCCTCGAGCGCGGGCCACGCGGCACGGATCAACGCCGGGCGCATCAGCGCGGCCGCGACGAGCCTGCAGACCGGCCTGCGAACTCGCAGCCGCGCGCGATACACCATCGCGAACTCCCGCTGCGCACGCACCGGGTTGTTGGTATCGAGCATCGCGCCGAGCGTCGCGCCCGCCCACAGCGCGATCCCTATGCCCTCCCCCCCCACCGGCTCCACCGCGGCCGCGGCATTGCCGATGCGGAACGACCTCGCGTGCCCCGGTTCGATGTACCCCGAGTTCGCCACGCCGCAGACCAGCCACGGCGACGCGCGGTCGCACACCGCGAAGCGCGGCCAGAGCGCGCGCGTCATCGCGTCGAATGCCTCGTCCTTGGTCGCGTGTCGCCCGTCACGCACGAAGCGCGACACGACCGTCTCGCGCACGGTCATCGCGCAGGTCGCGAGCCCTCCCTCGACGCCAACCACACCCAGGTACGCGCCGTTGCACGCGCGCATGCGCACGCCGATGATCGGTTCGCATGCTGGTGGGGTGAAGTGGCACTTCACGCCCAGCACACCCGGACGGTTCGGCGTCGGCCGCGTTCCGTGATCGAACCGCCCCGAGCCGTCGGCATGGATCACGACCTTCGCGCGAAAGGGCTGCTTCTCGCCCGCGACCGGAACGCGGACTTCGGACTCACCGTACTCGACGCCGCGCACGGCGGCCGGCTGCAAGACCTCCACGCCTGTTTCACGCGCCCGCGCGAGGAGCAGATCGTCGAGCGTCGCGCGGCTGATCGACCACGCGGGGCATGGCGTGCGCCATTCGACGGCGCGATCATCCACCTCGACCGCGAACAGATCGACGCGCTTCGCGCCGGCCGCGCGGAGTTGCTCCGGTGAAAGCAATCGCTCAAGAAACTCCGTGGCCGCGGGCGAGATGTACTCGCCGCAGACCTTCACGCGGGGGAACGGCTTGGATTCCGCCAGCGTCACTCGTAGGCCGCGCCGTGCGAGCGTGATCGCGGCCGCGCACCCCGCGGGACCGGCGCCGATCACGAACGCGTCGAGCGTCGCGCTCACGGCAGACTCCAGGCGCCTTTCTTCTCACCGGCGACGACAAAACGCTGCGCGAGGAACATCGAGCGGTAGCGGCAGTAGTCCAGCCCGACCCGCTTCGCGATGTCCACCGCTTCCTCCTTCGTGAATCCGGCCTCGACGCTGACCTTCGCGTCGTGCTTCACCATGGGCACAGCGCCCACTGTGAGAACTCGCACGCCGAACCTTGCGAACGGCGATCGCGAAAGATCGTTCCACACGAGCCCGCGCGTGGCGATGCGGTCCATCATCGCGAGCACGGTCATGACCTCGATGTCGCTCAGGTGATGGAGGAACATGCCGGCGTGCGCGTAGTCGTACGACCCGGGGTCGATCGACTCGGTCAGGCACAGCGCGTTCTCCTGCCTGAGGCGCACGCCCTCACGGATCTCGGGCGGCTGGGAGGCGACATACTCGCGCGCGAGGTCGAGCGTGGTGAAGTGCGAATCGACGCCGAGGATGCGCAGGTCGTACCCGCGCGCGATTGCCCACTTGCGGGCCGCGACGGGGATGTCGGCCGAGCCCGTGCCCACATCGAGCAAGGTGATCGGGCGGTCCTTGGGCCAGTTCTGCGACCATGAGGAGAGCGAGGAGAGCAGCGCGCTGATCCCGCCCAGTCGGCGGTTGATCGCGCGGATGAAGCGCAGGGCGCCGTCGAGTTCAGCGCGGGACGCGTCCGGCGCATCCATCAGTTCGGGCGTGCGCACGCGGGGCATCAGCGTGCGCTACTCATCGAAGAGTTCGCCCGATCCCGGCGCGGCGTTGGGAATGCCGATGTGCGTCGCGCCGGCTTTCGTGAGTTGGCGACCCCGGCGCGTGCGCGCCACGAACCCGAGTTGCAGGAGGAACGGCTCGATCACATCCTCGAGCGTGCCCGCGTCCTCGCTCATGGTGGCCGCCACCGCCTCGAGCCCGACGGGCCCGCCCTTGTAGGTCGTCGCGATGACGCGCATGTACGCGCGGTCGAGTTCGTCCAGCCCCGCGTGGTCCACACCTTCGAGCGCGAGCGCCTCGTCGATGCAGGCTCGATTGATCCGCCCGCCCGAACGAACCTGCGCGTAGTCGCGCACGCGGCGGAGCAATCGGTTCGCGACGCGCGGCGTGCCGCGGCTTCGCAGAGAGATCTGCTCGAGCGTCCCTTCGCCCACGCCCGCGAGCCCGAGCAGCGACGCCGATCGTTCGAGGATCAGCAGGATGTCATCGCTCGAATAGTGCTTGAGGTGGTGGCTGATGCCGAAGCGGCTGCGCAGGGGCGAGGACACCATGCCCGTGCGCGTCGTCGCGCCGATCATGGTGAAGGGCTTGAGGTTGATCGAGACCGTCCGTGCGTGCATCCCGCCCTCGACGGTGATGTCGACGCGGAAGTCCTCCATCGCGGGATAGATGAACTCCTCGACGGCGGGCGGGAGCCGGTGGATCTCGTCGATGAACAGCACATCGCCCGCTTCGAGGCGCGTCAGCGCGCCGACGAGGTCAGCAGCCTTGGTGAGCGCGGGCCCGCTTGTCACGAACGCCTTGGCGCCCATCTCCGCCGCGATGACATGCGCGAGCGTGGTCTTCCCCAGACCCGGAGGACCGTGGAGAAGCACATGCTCCATCGGTTCGTTGCGCTGCTTGCAGGCGGCGACCGCGATCGCGACGCGCTCGACAAGATCGCGCTGGCCGATGTACTCGTCGAGGCGCGTAGGGCGCAGCGACCAGTTCTGCTGCTCGTCGTTCGGCGACTCCGCCGTGGCCGCGATGATGCGCTCCGTCGCCATCGCGTCCAGTGTAGCGGGAGCGGCCGAGTCTGATCAGTCCCGGCGCACGGCGGTGACGACGCCGTCGGTCAGTTCCACGGTGACCTTGCCTCGGTACACGCTCTGGGTGCGGATCTCGTCGTCGTCATCGTCGATGTACACGACGGTCTTGCCCGACTTGGTGGTGGATCCCTTGAAGGTCCAGATCTGCTTGTCGCCGTCGGCCATGACCCGCGAATCGGGCGCGCCGAGCAGCGTGCGGAGTTCGGCCTCGGTCGTCTTGCCCAGCGCGATCTGGTCGAGCGAACTCTGCTTGATCGAGGGCTCGGAGACCACGACGGTCTTGGTCCCGTCGGCCACGATGATGCAGCCCGGCATCACGCCCGCCGCAAGGGCGATCAGGCCGCAGGCCCCCGCGATGCGGGCGAGCCCGCCGAGGGTGGAGAAAGTCTTGAGAGTGATGCTCATCGTCCGCCTTCCTTCTTCCGTCTCAGGTCGCGGCCGACGCACACCGAGGGCCGCGTGAACTTGTTCCGCTCCCGATCGGCCGAGTTTCATCAAGGGAGCGGGATCGCTAGGGTTGGCCCTCACGAAGGAGAGGCGAATGAGTGGATGGAACTGGCGGCTGATGCGGTGCGGGGCGTTCCGGCTCGACGGGGGCGCCATGTTCGGCATCCTCCCCAAACCCCTCTGGACGCGTCTCGTGGAGCCCGACGAGCGGAACCGCATCCCGCTCCAGTCCAACTCGCTGCTCCTGGAACGCGATGGCCGCATCGTCGTCATCGAGACCGGCATCGGCGACAAGATGTCCGACAAACTCCGCGATATCTACGCGCTGGAGCGCCGGTCGATTCTCGACGCGCTGCACGAGGCCGATTGCGACCCCTCGAATGTGAGCGATGTGGTCCTCACCCACCTGCATTTCGATCATGCTGGCGGACTCACGCGCAAGCCAACCCCCGGAAGCGGGGAATCTTCCGACCCCGCGACCCCGCCGCTGACATTCCCCAACGCCCGATTCGTGAGCCAGAGGCTTGAGTGGGACGACGCCAAAGCCAACCGCTCGACGATGCACGCGACTTACCTGCCCGATCACCTCACCCCCGAGGTGGCCGAGCGGATGACGCTCGTCGACGGGCCGCCCCCGCCGAGCGACGACCGCGACGGCCTGCCCGAGGTCGGCGACTGGTTCGGATTTGAGGAAATCGCCCCCGGGATCGAGGTTTTTCGCGTCCCGGGCCATACGCCCGGCCAGCAGGCGGTGAAAATCGCCACTTCCGACGGCCGGTCGCTGGTCTTCGTGCCCGATGTCATGCCCACGGCGTGGCATGCGGCCCCCACTTCGAACATGGCCTACGACATGGACCCGTATATCTCGATGCTCCAGCGGGGCGCCCTGCTCGAACTGGCCGCCCGCGAGCGGTGGTTGCTCTGCTTGGGCCACGAGCCGGGGGAGAACGCCGTCTTCGAGGTCGAGAACGATCCCCAGAAACCCGGCCGCCACCGCCTCACTCCGGCGGGGTGAAACCCGCGAGCCCGCTACACTCCACCCGCCGATGAGCAGAGCCGCCTCCGACACCAGCCCGGGAGCCAAGGCCCCGACCTTCGACGAGCGTTCGAAGGCCGCCGAGGAGTCCTGCGCCGTCCCCGGCGACCCGGGCGCGGCCGTCGAGCCCAAGAACGGCGGCAAGGAGGTCCTCCGGACCGCCCCGCGCGTCAAGAAGTCGTGGATGGACGGCATCGAGGCCTGGATCAGCCGACTCGCCTCCAAGAACAACTTCTGGCACCGGGTCACCTCGCTGATCTGGCTGCCCTACGCGTTCCGCTCGGGCATCAAGGTGAAGCGCGTCGACAGCAACACCTTCACCGCGGTGCTGCCGTTCAAGCGTTTCAACCGCAACTGGTACAACGCGATGGCCGGCGCCGCGCTGCTCGCCAACAGCGAGATCAGCGGCGGGATGTATGTCTTCGGCGTCGCGGGCGGCGACTTCACCGTCGTGTGCAAAAAACTCTCGTACCGCTTCCTGCGTCCGTGCTTCGGGCCGGCGATGTACAAGATCAAGCCCCGTCAGGATGTCGCCGAACTCGTCAAGCCGGGCGGAGAGTTCAACATCGACATCGACATCGAGATCGTCCAGCAGTTGCCCATGAAGCGCCCGGACGGCGGCAAGCGTCGCGAGGTCCGCGTCGGGCGATGCGAGGCGACCTTCCACTGCACGCCCAAGATCGATGTCAAGGCGCGCAAAGCGCGGGCGAAGGCGGATCGGTAACCTGACCGCGTGACCGAGCCCGCATCCACGAACAAGTCATCGATCCTCGCCGCATTCTTCCTCGCGTCGTCGTGGACCTGGGTCGTGGGGATGTGGCTCCCGATCATCCTCGTGCGCCACTTCGGCTGGCCCGGGTGGGTCGCGTTCGCCGTGCCGAACATCGCTGGCGCCATGAGCGTCGGCCTGGTGTACCGCACACGCGCGCAGTCCTCGGAGTTCGTTGCACGGCGCCTGACCACCATGCGCGCGTTCAGCAAGGTGACGCTCGCCCTTCACGCCTTCGTGCTGACCTGGGCGCTGCTGTGGATCTACGCGGCGCTGTCCAACATCGTCGCGTTTCCCGCGACCCTCGGCCCGACGCCGATCCCGTTCGTCTCCGTCCTTGCGCTGGGAACGCTCATCGGTCTCTGGGTGAGCGCGGCGTGGTTCGGGAAGCGGTCCTTCCGCGCCGCCTGCATCGTTGCCGCGGTGGTCTGGGCGTGCAGTGTGTTCTTTCTCGCCGCGAGTTGGAGCACCACGCCCGGGTTCCGCACGCTCCCCCAACTGCGCGGCGACGCGGGCGAGATCGACCTGCTCTTCCTGGCGCCCGTCCTTGTCTTCGGGTTCGCGCTGTGCCCCTACCTCGACCTCACCATCCACCGCGCGCGGCAGGAGACGCCCGGAGCGCCCGGCACTCGCGCGTTCATCCTCGGATTCGGCGCGCTGTTCACCGCGATGATCGCCGGGACGCTGGTCTACGCGCAGGGATGGATCGACAGCCGCTCCCTGAGTTTCTATGTGATCGCGCACCTCGCCGCGCAATCATGGTTCACTATCGCGATGCACCTGCGCGCGCTGCGCGACACCGCGAGGTCCCCGAAGGAGCGGACCTCCACCCCCCTGCTCGTCGGGATGGCGCTCGGGCTCGCGCCGTCGTCCGCCGCGCTCGCGAGCGTGCTCAACGGGACGGCCGTCCAGAGCGTGCTCTCGTTCGATGGCGTGTACCGGGGCTTCATGGCGTTCTACGGGCTGGTCTTCCCAACCCTGCTCTGGGTCTGGACGACCTCCCGCCGCGACACGCGGGCGTCCACAATCACCGCGTTCGTGGCCATCCTCCTCGCCGCCCCGTTCTTCTGGCTCGGGTTCTTCGAGGGCCGCTGGATCTACCTCCCGGTGGGGCTGCTGATCGTGCTCCTTGCGGGCCCGCTGGCGACGCGTTTTTCGTCGCCAAATGCGGCCCGCTGAACGGGCAAAACCCGCGTTGAACGCCTAGGATACCGGCCCGCGGAACACGCCCCGATCCGGCGTGATTTCGGGCCCGTCAATCGCCGGAAAGAACCGGCCGACAACGGCCCGTTTCCGCCTGTTCCTGCCCCGTGCCGATCGGCCTCAATCGCCCTCTCGGCGCGTCCTTTCGGAGACGCCGCTTCGCTATGCCCGAGCAGACCCCCGGAAGCCCTGACAACACGCCCGAGATTGAAGC
Source organism: uncultured Phycisphaeraceae bacterium (assembly GCA_964350875.1). Taxonomy (GTDB): domain Bacteria; phylum Planctomycetota; class Phycisphaerae; order Phycisphaerales; family UBA1924; genus JAHBXC01. The sequence continues at coordinate 26,640 of CAYGLT010000014.1, forward strand.
GACACAGCCCGTCAGCGGCGCCGTCGTCGACCTCAACATCGAGCGCGAACTCAAGGACTCCTACCTCACCTACGCGATGAGCACCATCATGGACCGGGCGTTGCCCGATGTCCGCGACGGGCTCAAGCCCTCCCAGCGACGCATCCTCGTCGCCATGCACGACCTCAACCTCGGGCCGCGCAGCAAACACCGTAAGTGCGCCAAGATCTGCGGCGATGTGTCGGGTAACTACCACCCGCACGGCGAGAGCGTGATCTACCCCACCCTCGTCCGCTTCGGGCAGGACTGGACGATGCGCGTCCCGCTCGTCAACAAGCAGGGCAACTTCGGCTCCATCGACGGCGACCCCCCGGCGGCCATGCGTTACACCGAGGCGCGCATGAGCGAGGCCGCCTCCGAGATGCTCGCCGATCTCGAACTGGGCACCGTGGAGTTCCAGGAGAACTACGACGGCACGATGTCCGAGCCGATGGTGCTCCCGGGCCGCTTCCCCAACCTGCTCGTCAACGGCTCGACGGGCATCGCCGTCGGCATGGCGTGCTCGATCCCGCCCCACAACCTGGGCGAGGTCCTCGACGCCGCCGTCGCGCTGATCGACAACCCGGAGATGTCCCTCCAGGAACTCCTCGAGATCATCCCCGGCCCCGACTTCCCGACGGGCGGCGTGATCCTCGGTCGCCGGGGCATCGTCGAGTCGTACGCCACCGGCCGCGGCCGCGTCACCGTGCGCGGCGAGATCGAGGTCGAGGACATCCCCGGCTCGCGCGACCGTCAGCAACTCGTCATCACCTCGCTGCCCTACCAACTCACGGGCGGCTCGCTGATGGAGAAGATCGCCGACGCCGTCAGCGACGAGCGCATCAAGGGCGTTTCCGAAGCGCGCAACGAGGCGGACATGCGCAACCCGGTGCGCATCGTGTGCGAACTCAAAAAGGGCACGGACCCCGCGGTCGTCGAGCAGCAGTTGTACCAGTACACGCCGCTCAAGCAGACCTTCTCGATCATCAACATCGCGCTGGCCGGCCGGCGCCCGATGACGATGTCGCTCCGCGAGATGCTCCAGCACTACCTGGACCACCGCGTGGAGGTCATCCGCCGGCGCACGGCGTTCCTGCTCCGCGAGGCGCAGAAGAAGGCCCACATCCTCGAAGGCCTGATCTTCGCGGTCTGCGACATCGACGAGGTGATCCGCATCATCCGCGCGTCCGCGACGCGTGAGGACGCCATCCAGGCGCTCATGGCCAAGCGGTTCCAGATCCCCGCCGGTCACCCGTACGCGCCGAAGATCCCGCCGCGCCTGATGAAGTCGCTCGAGCAGTCGGGCGGCGCCGCGTCGCTCACGCGTGTGCAGGCCGAGGCGATCGGCGCCATGCGCCTGATCCAGTTGGTCGGCCTCGAGATCGAACGCCTCGTCAACGACTACAGCAAACTCGTCGAGCAGATCGAGGACTACGAGGACATCCTCGCGAACCAGTCGCGCGTCTTCGCGATCATCAAGCAGGACTGCGCCGACATGAAGGCGCGCTTCGCGACCCCCCGCCGCACGCTCATCGAGGAGTACGACGGCGACATCGACATCGCCGACCTCATCGAGCAGAAGGATGTCGTCGTCACCATCTCCCACGAGGGGTATGTGAAGCGCGTCCCGCTCGAGACCTACCGCCAGCAGGGCCGCGGCGGCGTGGGCATCATGGCCTCGGACAGCAAGGACGAGGACTTCATCGAGCATGTGTTCGTCGCGAGCACGCACGACGACCTGCTCGCCTTCACCGACACGGGCCGCGTCTTCAAGATGAAGGTGTACGAACTGCCCGAGATGTCGCGGCAGAGCAAGGGCCGCGCGCTGGTGAACCTCGTGGAACTGCGCCCGGGGGAGAAGGGCCGCGCGTTCCTCACGATCAGCGACTTCGAGAAGAGCAGCGACTACCTCGCGTTCGTCTCGGCGCAGGGCATCGTGAAGCGCACGGCGCTGAAGGAATACCGGAATGTCAACCGGACGGGCATCATCGCCGTCGGGCTGAAGGAAGGCGACCGGCTGCTCAATGTCGTCCTGACCAAGGGCGACGACGACCTGCTGCTCGCGACCAGCGGCGGCATGGCGATCCGATTCAACGAGCAGGACGCACGCCTCATGGGCCGCTCGGCCGCCGGCGTGAAGGGCATCGACCTGCGCGCCGACGACGAGGTCATCGGCGTCACCCCCGTGCGCATGCACACCAACAGCGAGGGCGCACGCGCCACCCTCAGCCCACACTTCTTCCTGCTCACCATCACCGAGCAGGGCTACGGCAAGCGCACGCTCGTCGACGAGTATCTCGTCCAGCCCGAGGAAGGCCCTGCGCGTGCGCAGTCGCGCGGCGGCAAGGGCCGCGCCGACATCCGCACGGGCGGCGATTCGGGCAAGGCCGCCGTCGCGCTGTGGGTCAAGCCGGGCGACGATCTCGTCGTCGTGTCCGAGCACGGGATGCTCGTCCGCACCGCTGCGGATTCCGTCCGCGAGACGGGCCGCGGCACGAAGGGCGTGCGCGTCGTGCGGCTCCGCGAGGGCGACCGCGTCGTCGCGGCGGCCCGTGTCCCGGGCGAAGAGGGCGACCCCGAGACGACCTCGACCACCGAGGACACCGCCGAGTAACCTTGACCCAAGGGTCTGCCACACAAGCAGATCGAAATTTGGTCCGCTGATCGCCCCGCCCACCGGATCGGCGTGGTACGCTGGCTGACCCTCGGCGCTCGGCCGTCGGAGGAACTGGAACTCCCGAATGGCAACCGACTGGTCTGACGACATCGTGATCGCTGATCTCTCCGACGAGCCGACGCTCTCGGAGGAACTCACCTCGCTGCTGACCCGGCTGGAGCAGAGCGACGGCGCCGCGCCCAATGTGGTGCTGAACCTCCGCGATGTCACCTACCTCAACTCCTCGAACATCGCGCAGCTGCTCAATGTCCGCCGCGCACTCCGCGAGCGGGAGCGGTCGCTCCGGGTGTGCAGCGTCGCCGATTCGGTCTGGCAGTTGTTCCTGGTGACGGGACTGGACAAGGTGTTCGTGTTTGCGCCCGATCCTGCCAGCGCGATCGCGTCGCTCCAGATCGAGGACGAGTCGGTCAACGAAGGTTGACGCCGCGGACGCCTTCGAGGACAAACCATCGCCATGATGTTCGCGCCGGTCCTCTCCCTGCTCCTCGTTGTGTTCGTCTCGCTTCTGATGATCCAGATCGGCGCCCGCGCGCTGCGCTACACCGGGCTGGACGACGAGGTCGCGCTGCTTCAGAGCCAGTCAGCGTTCACGGGCTGCGGGTTCACGACTTCCGAGTCGGAACTGGTCATCACCCACCCGCTCCGCCGCCGCATCGTTCGCCACATGATGCTCGTGGGGTGTCTGGGCATCCCTTCGGTGATCGCGACCATGATGGTCGTCGTCCTCTCGATCGTGCGCGAGGAGGAGCGCTTCATGACCTCGGCGCTCTCAGTCCCGATCGGGGTGGTCGGGCTCGTGCTGATCTGGTTCGGGCTGCATTCCAAGCCGGCCGAGCGCATCATCGACTGGGGCATCCGGATGTCGCTCCGGAAGGTCGGGCACATCAACCCGGTTGACTACGCGCAGATGCTCCGCGTGCACACGGGCTACAGCGTGGGCGAGTTCATCGTCGAACCGGATCACTCCATCGCCAACAAGCGGCTCGGGGAGACCAGACCGGCCGACTCGGGCCTGCTCGTGCTCGGGATCGAGCGGGTCAACGGCGAGTGGATCGGCGCCCCCGACAAGGACACCGTCATCAAGCCGGGGGACAAACTCATCGTCTACGGCCGCGACGAACGCCTCCACGCGGCTTCGGAAGAGGTCACCGTGCACTCTCAGCCGCCCATGTGAGCATCTGACGCGATCTGCGCCGGTAGACTCGGGACGATGACGACGATGGAAGCCACCCAAGCGGTCCAGCACGAGCCCTGCCCGATCCCGCCCAACGCGGAGCCGGTCGCCGAACTGCGCCAGATCAAGAAGGTCTACTACAAGCCCGACGGCTCCGTGCTCGTCGAAGCCCTCAAGGGCGTCGATGTCACGATCTATCGCGGCCAGTATGTCGCGATCATGGGCGCCTCTGGCTCGGGCAAGAGCACGCTCATGAACCTGCTGGGCTGCCTCGATCGGCCAACCACCGGCCAGTATTTGCTCTCCGGAACGCCCGTGGAGCAGATGGACGACGAGCACCTCTCGGAGTTCCGCGGCAAGACCATCGGGTTCGTCTTCCAGGCGTTCAACCTGATCAGCCAGTTGTCGATCGCCGAGAATGTCGAGGTGCCGCTCTTTTATCAGGGCGTCTCCAAGCACGAACGGCGCCAGCGTGCTCTTGAAAAACTCGAACTCGTCGGGCTTGGCGATCGCGTCGGACACCGGCCCAGCGAACTCTCGGGCGGCCAGCAGCAGCGCGCCGCGATCGCACGCGCGCTCGTCACCGAGCCGGTGATCCTGATGGCCGACGAGCCGACGGGCAACCTCGACAGCAAGACGGGCGAGGCGATCCTGCGGATCATCGAGAAACTCCACGCCGAAGGCATGACCGTCGTCATGGTCACGCACGACGACAACATCGCCGACCGATGCGAGCGCATCGTGCGGCTGAAGGACGGCCTGCTCGAGTACGACATCAAGGGCGGGTGCAACTCAAGCGCTCGACGCGACCAGCCCGCCGGCTGACCGCACGCGCCAGCGCCGATCAGGTACGCTCCGTTCCATGAGGATCCTCGGCGTCGATCCCGGTCTCCAGCGCACGGGCTACGCCGTCATCGACTGCGCCGCGTCTGTCGAGCGGCCGGAGATCGTCGAAGCGGGCGTCTTCCGGCTGACCCGCGGCGAGAGCGTCGCCGCCCGGCTGGTCGAACTCGACCGCGACCTGGCCGACGCGATCGAGCGACTCCGCCCCGACGCCGCGGCCGTCGAGAAACTCTTCTCCCATTACAAGCGGCCGACGACCGCGGTCATCATGGGCCACGCGCGAGGGGTGATCCTGCTGGCCGTCGCCCGCGCCGGGCTGGCGTTGCACGAACTGGAGCCGGCGACGGTGAAGAAGTCGCTGACCGGGTCCGGCCGCGCGAGCAAGGAACAGGTCCAGCGGGCGGTGCAGGGCCAACTGAAACTCGCGGCGATGCCCGAGCCCTCCGATGTGGCGGACGCCATCGCCATCGCGCTGTGCGCGGCGAGACGACGTGCGTTCTCCCCACCCTCTCCCGCGGGGAGAGGGTGCGATCCCCACACTCCTGCTCCCGCGGGAGAGTGAGCGGAAAGTCCCTACACTCACGGCGATGACCGCGAACCAGAACGAGATCTCGCGCG
>CAYGLT010000014.1:32069-40020 GCA_964350875.1 uncultured Phycisphaeraceae bacterium
CGGAAAGTCCCTACACTCACGGCGATGACCGCGAACCAGAACGAGATCTCGCGCGCCCAGGTCCTGATCGTCGAGGACGAGCCCGACCACGCCGAAGTCATGGCCGAGGCGCTCCGCAAGCCCGGGCATGTCTGCACCATCGTCAACGATGTCCCCGCCGCCCTCGAAGAACTCCGCGGCGGGGTCTTCGATGTCATCGTCACCGACCTGCGAATGCCCAACAGCGCCGGGAAGGACGGCGTCGTCTCCGACGGCGGCAACGCCGGGATGATCGTGCTCAAGGGAGCGCGGGAACTCCAGCCCGACGCCGAGGCCATCATGGTCACGGCCCACGGCGATGTCGCGACCGCGCGGGCCGCGTTCAAGGAGGGTGTGTTCGACTTCATCGAGAAGCCGCTCGACCTCGAACTCTTCCGCTCGCTCGTCAACCGCGCCGCAGAGACCGTTCTTCTGCGCCATCAGTCGGGCGAACTGAGCGACCTCGTTCAGCACGCCGGCTTTGAGGGCATCATCGCGGGCAGCGAGCCGATGCGCCGCATCCTCCAGACGGTGAAGACCGTCGCGCAGGCGAACATCCCCGTACTCATCACGGGCGAGAGCGGCACGGGCAAGGAACTGATCGCGGCGGCGATCCACAAGAACTCGCCGCGCAAGGACAAGAAGTATGTGACCTTCAACTGCGCGGGCCAGAGCGAGAGCCTCCTCGAGGACGCGCTGTTCGGGCATGTGCGCGGCGCGTTCACCGGCGCTGACAAGGAGCGCGAGGGCGTGTTCGAGTACGCCGACAAGGGGACGCTCTTCCTCGACGAGATCGGCGACATGCCCATGACCATGCAGGCCAAACTGCTGCGCGTGCTGGAGAGCGGCGAGGTCGTGCGTCTGGGCTCGAACAGCCCGAAGATCGTCGATGTGCGCTTCGTCAGCGCGACGAACAAGGACCTGCGCGCGGCGATCAAGGACGGCGCCTTTCGCGAGGACCTGTTCTTCCGCATCAACGCCGCGCATGTCCACCTGCCCCCCCTGCGCGAGCGGCGCGAGGATATCCCGCGCATCGTGCGGCACGCCGTCGCGAAATTCGCGGGGCAGATGCGGCCCAACGAACCACCGCCCGATGTCACCGACGCCGCCATGCTCCGGCTCACGGCCTACCCGTGGCCGGGCAATGTGCGCCAGTTGCTCAATGTCGTGCAGAACATGACCGTCATGGCGCTGGGCGGGGGCGACAGCGTGATCGATGTGCGCCATATCCCCGACGAGATCCGCATCGGCGACGAGCACGAGCAGGACGACGCGTCCGCGCCCAGCCCCGGCGCCATGGGCTCGCTCGCGGGAACGCCGCTCGAACAACTCGAGAAGCGCGCGATCCGCGAGACGCTCCGCCTCACGGGCGGGAACCGCGAACAGACCGCGAAACTGCTCGGCATCGGCGAGCGGACGCTCTATCGCAAATTGAAGGAATACGGCCTGCGCTGAGGCGCGGCCCGCTTAACTCGCGCGGCGGAAGCCGTCGTTGCTCTTGCCGGGCTTGTCGTCGCCGAGGGCTTCGACCTCTCCCGCCGTGCTGTCGTCGGGATCGTGGGCGTGCCCCTTGGATGTGCCGTTGCTCACCGGCTTGGACTTGCGCGAACTTTTGGACGACTTGCGCTTGCGCTTCGGGGGATCGACGAACGACAGAGGCTTGTCATCCTCGAGGCGCTGGCCGAGTTTCTTGAGCGCTTCGCACTCGATCTGACGGACGCGCTCACGGGTCAGCCCGATCTCGACGCCGATTTCCTTCAGCGTGAGCGGCGGCTGCCCGTCGAGACCGAAACGAAGGCGGAGCACGGTCGCTTCGCGATCATCGATCGCGTCGAGCAGTTTGAAGACGGTGTCGACTTCGTCGGTGCGCGTGACCTGATCGGCGGGCGTGCTGTGGCGCGTGTCGGGAACGATCTCGCTGACGGAGAGGACCTGGCCCTCGGCGCCGGAGGGCGCCTGGCTCGGCGCGCGGAGCGCTTTCACCGCGCGGCGGATGACGCGCACCTTCTTGACGGGCAGCGCCATCGCGTCGGCGACTTCGACCGTCGTCGGCGGGCGCCCGAGGTCTTCCTCGAGCACGCGGATGGTCTGCTTCCACTTCGCGACGAGTTCAACCATGTACGCGGGCACATGGATCGGCTGCACCGCGTTGATGAGCGCGCGCTTGATCGATTGCTTGATCCACCAACTCGCGTAGGTGGAGAAACGCGCGCCCTGCGCGGGGTCGAAACCCTCGACGGCGCGGATCAGCCCGAGGTTGCCTTCCTCGATGAGGTCGGCGAGCGACAGGCCGCGGTTCGAGTAGTTCTTCGCGATGGACACGACGAGGCGCAGGTTGGCGCGCACGAGTCGGTCGCGTGCTTCGGGGCAATCATCGTTGATGATCGCCCAGCCCAGCACCTTCTCTTCGACAGCCGTCAGGAGGCCGATCTCGTTGATCTGCCTCATGTAGAGCTGGAGGTCGGTTTGGAGTTCGGCTTTGCCCATCGAAGGTGAATGCCCCGCGAGTCCTGTGCTGTAGGCGCCGCCTGTTTGGGGGCCGCCCGTGGTTCCATTCGTTCCCCGACGGTCGCGGTTCCATCGACCGTGCAGGCTCTGCGCTTGAGACTCTCGTCGGAGAGGGGTCGCTCTATCCTTTCGAACGGCTGGCGCTTGCGGATGGGCTTTCCCAGACCGCATCTGCGGCCCGGCTGGATCGTCCCGGGCTGGCTGCCAGGGCCTTCCCCGGAAAGATACCGGGCCTTGGCTCGCGGGTGTGTCGCAGATTCGCATAGACTCGCTCCAGGCTTCCCCAATGAGTGAAGCGCGGTTCTCGGACAGAACCGGAGCGGAATTTTCTTTCACGATGTCGTTCGATCTCACCAAAGCGTTGCAGGATTGGCCCTTCGAGCCCGGGCAGATCAATGTCCGCCTGATCCAGGGCGACGACGGGACACCCAAGGTCCAGATGAGGGTCGATCTCGGGATCCTCCAGATGGAGACCGAGGGCCGCCCTGACGCCAGCCGCCCGATGGGCTACGACAGCCTCCTCGATTATCACGAGACGCGGCTCGAAGAGCACATCGCCGAGCACGCGAGCGACGACGGCTTCGTCGTCGACGAGGAGGCCTGCCGCATGCTCCGCGAGGAGAGCGTGCAGTTCTACCACCGGTACATCTCCCTGCTCGTGCTCGAAGACTTCGAGGCCGTGGTGCGCGATTGCGGCCATAACCTCCGCGTGCTCGACCTGTGCCGCGACTACGGCAAGGAAGAGGACGACCGCGCGATCCTCGAACAGTTCCGCCCCTACTTGGTCATGATGCGCACGCGCGCACTCGCCAGCGCCGCGGTCGCGGCCAGCGAGCCGAAGGTCGCGCTCTTCCACATCGAGGACGGGCTGGAGCAGATGCGCATCGTCTTCGAGCAGGCGGGCGCCATCGAAGAGTTCGAGCAGAGCCACGAGGCGATGGTGCTGCGCGGCATGCGCGATCAGTTGGCCCCCAAGTTGCCCGTGAGCCAGAAGGACGAACTCCGGAAACGGCTTCAGGAGGCCCTGCGCAAGGAAAACTACGAACTCGCGGCGATCCTGCGCGACGAACTCCGCCTGTTGGCTGAGTGATCCGTCAGACCCGCTTGCTCATGGCGCGCTGGATGTCGCGCTGAGCCTCGCGCTCCTTGAGCGTCTGGCGCTTGTCCACATTCGACTTGCCCTTGGCCGTCCCGATCAGGATCTTCACCCATCCCTCTTTGAAGTAGAGTTTCAGGGGAACGATCGTCACGCCCTTCTGGGCCGACGCGCGGGCGAGTTTCTCGATCTCGCGCTTGTGCGCGAGCAATTTGCGCGTGCGGGTCGGGATGTGGTTGGCGCCCGCGGCGGGCGGGTACTCGTGGATGTGCATCCCGTGGATCTCGAGACGCAAAGGTTCGGCCTGCGCGCGGACATACCCCTCCGCGATCGAGCACTTGCCGTCGCGGATCGACTTCACCTCGGACCCGTGGAGCGCCACGCCGACCTCGAGGGTGTCCTCGATGGCGTACTCGTGGCGCGCCCTGCGGTTCTCGATGAGCGGTGTGGGCGACTTCTTCTTGTTGCCCTTGGCCATGCGGTGAGCGTATCTGCGCTGTGAACGAAACGCGGTGCGCGCCGGTGCACATCCCGGTGCGCGACGGTCGCGATGAGGCAAAAAGGAAACCGCCGGATGAGGGCTCCGATCCCCATCCGGCGGCGTGCCACGGCGAAGGCCGCGGAAGACCATGCGTCTCGACCGTCAGGCCGATCCGGGTCGCGAAGTAGCGTAGCGACCCCGCCCAGAGGGTCAACGAACGGGGGTCGTGAACCTCGCAGGAAAGTTATAAGACATTATTTCACAACAATTTAGATCGAGCAACCGAAATCGGGCATCCCCGACGATTGGCGATCACCAATTTCGGGTGGCCGCCCCGGGCTCACGAGCCCTTGCGCAAGAATTTCCTGATCGTCAGGTCGTCCACGCGACGCTCGATCCGCTCGATCTGGTCGGCCAAACCCTCGCTGGCAGCGGCCTGGGGGGCTTCCCGGGCCAACTGGCGGAGGATCACCACCGCTTCTTCCAGGGATTCGATGTCATCGCTCTCGCCGAGGGCGCTGGCGGCTTGGAGCCGGGCATGCCAGGATTCGGGAACTGGTTGGGTATCAGCCGCCGGAGTGACCGTCGGGCTCGACTCGGCCACGACCCCCTCGACCTCGCCGACCCTCGCGGTCCCGTCGGCCTCGTGCACGGGCTCGGTAGCCTCGTCGGCCGCGGCCTTCTGACTGTTCACCGCCTGCGCCGCGCTGGCGGCCCAGATAGCCACGCTGAGCGCCGCGGCGCACAATGCGATGGTCGCCGCCGCCACCGCCTGGCGGACGGCCACGGCCCGCTGACGCTTCTCTCGCCGCACACGCTGCATCGGCGCTGCCGAGGCGGATGACGACGCCGAGGGTGGCCCCCCGAACAGATCCACGAATCCGCCGGTGGCCGGCGGAGCGGTCGCCGCGACCGGTTGTTCTTCGGCGCGATCCTGCCGCGTTTTGGGTTCGGTCTCGACACTCGCGCTCACCGGAGGCGACGCGATGGGACGCACCGCATCAAGCCCGAGCCAGTTCCGATCACTCTCCGCGACGAACGAGGCCCCGCACGAGCGGCAGAAGTGGTCTTTCGCGTTCGCGGAACCCTTGCAGGAGTAGCACAAACCGAGGAAATGCGACACGCCGCGGATCTCCCCGGCGCGCTTCCAGAACTGCTTCGTGGCCGGCCCGCGGAGCACGGTCTCGCGTGTGAGTTTCCCGCGGCTGATCAGCGCACGGAGCGTCTCGATCGAGCATCCCGGTCGAAACGGATTGGCCTCGTCGCGCAGTTGCCACGGGCCCATCGCGTTCTGCGTCGCGATCCGCGAGAGCGGCTCGAAGAGCCCTCGGCACTCCGAGCACTCCTCGGCGTTCGCACGCTCGCGGTGGCCGCAGTACGGGCACACGCACGAGGTGTCCGGCGGCGCCGCGGGTCGGTCGGGCGCCGGCCCGTCCATCGCGTCCTCGGCCTGCTTGCGGATCATCTCGAGCGTGGTCGCATTCGTCATGGTCTCATGGTCGCCTGTGCGTGCGCGGCTGTCGAGGAGCGGCCCCGAACGGTTGACTCTGCCCTCCGACGGTCCTGTCATGCGCCCTTATGAGAGATTCTCGGGCCGATCGGGTCGCCGGTTCAACGCTCTTGAGGGCGTTCTCGTCCATGCTGTTCGCATCGGGCGCCGTCGCGGTTTGCCTCGTTTCGGGCTGCGCCTCACCCGCCCCCGAACGCGGCCCGTCCCTCAACGCCTCCCAGCCCGGATCGGGCGGCGTCGTCCCCACCACATCCTCGACCGCGACGACCGCCAGCGAGCGTCCCCCCGTGGTCGTGGAAGGCGAGTCAATCACCTGGGACTCCCTCCGACCCGCGATGGTCGAGGTCGCAGGCGCCATCGCCCTCGAAGAGGCCGCCCTCGACGCCCTGCTGAGCGAACGGCTCGCGGCGCGCGGCGTGCGCTGGAGCGACCTCGACACCGCCGCCGAACGCGCCATCATCGTCGCGCAACTCGCCGAAGCGTCACCCTCGCGCAACGCCGTCCGCGGCGAGAGCGCGGCCGATCGCGGCGAGCGACTCCTCGCCCAACTGCGCACCGCGCGAGGCCTTGGCAACACGCGATTCGAGGGCATGCTCCGACGCAACGCCGCCCTTCGATTGTTGGTGAACGATCAGGTCGTCCTCAACGAGAGCGTCATCCGCCAGGCCTACGACCTGCGCTACGGCGAGCGGATGCCCGCGCGCATCATCGTGGTCGACACCGTGGACGACGCCGCGCAGATCATCGACCGCCTCGACGCGGGGGAGCCCTTCCCCGAGGTCGCCGCACGCTTCTCGACCGACCAGAGCGCGTCCCGTGGCGGGCTTATCGAACCGGTGAGCGCAGCGGATCCGTCGTATCCCCAGGCGCTGCGCGACGCCATCGGCGAACTGAGGCCCGGCGGCTACAGCACACCCATCGCGCTGGACAACGGCATCGCGATCGTGCTCCGTGAAGCGTCGCCATCGCCCAGCGCCGCCGTGCCCACGCTCGAAGAGACACGATCCGCGCTGACCCATGAGGCGCGGATGCGCCAGGAGCGCATCCTGATGGGCGAACTCGCGCGCGAACTGCTCGAGAACGCCCGGGTGACCATCTTCGACGCCTCCCTCGACAAGGCTTGGCGGGCGCGGACCGGCGCCGACCAATAACGCTCGGGGAGCGATCGCACGCGTCCGAGAACCGGTCGATCGCCCGTCTGGGCCGGCGCGATTTCGCGCTCCTTCCGAGAACACCGACACACCGTTTCAGCCGTGAATATTCTCAGCCGATGGTGCTGAACGCGCGACCTTGGCGCGCTCAGCATTATGCCCAGCAGCACCAACGCCATCCCGTGCATCCTCGTCATCGAGGACGACGCCGACACGGCGTCGCTCGTCGCTGACATCCTCGCCGAGCACTTCGGCGGGCCGTGCGTGCACCATGTCTCGGCGATCCGCGACCTCGAACCGCTCGACCTCGCGCGCTACGACCTCGCGCTGTGCGACTACAACCTGCCCGACGGCAACGCCCTCGATGTGATCGCCTCCATCAAGTCGCGCCGCCCGGGGCTCCCGGTCATCGTCGTGACCGCCGAGTCGGACATCGAGACGCTCCTCGAGACCATCCGCATCGGCGCCGCCGACTACCTCCTCAAGACCTCCGAGGTCTTCGCGACGATCCCCATCGCCGTCGAGAAGAACCTCACCCTCGCGCGCATGCAGCGCGAGAACGAGCGGCTCCGCGACGCCCTCGCCGAGTCGATCGACGAGATCACGCACAAGAACGACGAACTCCAGCAACTCGTCCAGCGCCTCGAAGAGGCGGCCACCACCGATCCCCTCACCGGGCTCGCCAACCGCCGCCGTCTCTCCGACCGTCTCGAACAGATGCACGCCGAGGCCTCGCGCTACGGCACCGACCTCGCGTGCATCCTCTTCGACCTCGACGGCTTCAAGTCCATCAACGACACGCTCGGCCACCAGGTCGGCGACGAACTGCTCGCCAATGTCGGCGCCATCATCCGCGAACAGGTCCGTTCATCGGACCTCGCGGCCCGCTTCGGCGGCGACGAGTTCGTCATCCTCATGCCCCACACGACCTGCGACACCGCCGTCAACCTCGCCGACCGCATCATGCGCCAGTTCGCCTCGGTCTGCCCCATCGATCCCGGCAACCCGGATGTCCCCCACGCGTGCGGCATGTCCGTGGGTGTCGCCTCCCTGCGCACGAGCCACCCCGCGTCGGGCGAGGACCTGATCCACCACGCCGACACCGCGATGTACACCGCGAAAGGCGCAGGCCGCCGATGCATCCGCGTCTGCGACGCCGACGGCAAGGGCGCCCACGCCCCGCGCAA
>CAYGLT010000014.1:40120-43307 GCA_964350875.1 uncultured Phycisphaeraceae bacterium
GCCGATGCATCCGCGTCTGCGACGCCGACGGCAAGGGCGCCCACGCCCCGCGCAACCTCGCGGCATAAGTCCGCACCCTCTCCCACGGGGAAAGGGTGGCCGCAAAGCGGCCGGGTGAGGGCAGATCAATCAGCAACTCGGGTGCCGTGGTGCACGCGCAGCGGGCGCCACGATTTCTGATCGCGTCACACCGCTTCACTCGTACCACGGCGCCCATTGCCCATTGCCTATTGCCCACTGCCTATCGCCCCTCTCCCCTTCCTCAACATCACCAGCGCCTCGATCACCAGCCACGCCTGGAGCACGAGCGCGACGCACGCGATGCTCACCAGCAGCCAGTTGTCCTGCGCGAACCAACTCGCCGTGTTCTCGTCGCCCACGAACGCCTGCCAGATCATCGCCCACGCGGGGATGACCAGCATCAGCGCCATCGGAGGAAGCGCGAACCACGCCTTGCGGTTCGTCGCGCGGAGCCACGCCACGATCACCACGAACGCGAGACCTGCCAGCAACTGGTTCGTCGCGCCGAACAGTGGCCAGAGCGTCAACCCCCCGCTCCCCGCCGTCGCGAGTGACCACGCCTGACCCGGCGCGGGCAGCCCCGCGAGCAGCGCGGCGCTCACCACCGCGAACAGCGTCGCGCCGTGCACCGTCGCCAGCCACTTGAACGGGTTGAACACGCTCGCGCGTGAGGGGATGACCGCTTTCTCACCCTCGGCGACGAACTTCTCCGTGTTGCCGCACTCGGGGCACCGGCGCTCGGCATCCGGGGCGCCGCGCAGGTCGTAGCCGCACACCGCGCACGCCGGGCCGACCGCCTTCGGGAGCATCCCGCCCGCGACCTCTTGCACGACATACCGCTGGAGGCGGCACGCGGTGTCCATCGTCGTCCCCGCGAAACTCGCCACCAGCACGCCCATGAGCGCCACGCCCATCCCGCGCGGGATGCCCAACGACGCGATCAGGTTCGCGGCGCCGTCCACGAACGCGCCCACCATCGACGAGAGCGACCCCGCCGCCGACCACGACTCGTACTGCTTGAGGAACGCGAGTTCCCCCGACAGGTACACCGCCTCGCGCGACGGCTCCGCGAGCAGCGCGCCGTCGGTGAAGGTCTCCCGATCGTCGCCCCCGAGCAGATCGCCGGGCCAGTCGAGGTTGATGAACTCCCGGGGCTCTTTGGGTTCCCCAAGAAAGACGAACGCCATCTCGCGTGTGTCGTCCGTGCCCATGGTCCCGCCCCCGCGGAATTCCCCCATCGATCCTGGGAACAACCGTGCGCCGGAATGGAGCAGGTGCTCGTCGGTTCGTTCACCCGCCTCGCCGTCCCAGACGCGCATGGTCACGAGATTGTCCACCTCGCCGCTCGCACGAGGGATGGTCACATGCGCCGTTGCGCTCAGGTACCGGGCACCGGTCGAGGTCGTGGCCGTCCCGTGCGAAACCCACCCGATGTTCTTCGTCACCCCGAGCCCAAGCCCCGCGGCGCACGCCACGATCACCAGCGTCGCAAGGAACCCTTCGGTCAGCATCCCGCCGTACCCGATCGCCTTCGCGTGGGTCTCCTTCTCGACCTGCTTGCTGGTCGTCCCGCTGCCCACAAGACAATGGAACCCCGAGATCGCCCCGCACGCGACCGTGATGAACAAAATCGGGATCAGCGGCGGCGCGCCGGGCGGGTTCCAGTCCACCGTCGGCGCCACGATCTCCAACGGCGCGCGCTCCGCCGCGCGGAGCACCTCGCCCGACGCAGTCGTGATCGGCTCCAGCACGCCCCCGAACAGCCCCGCGACCACAACCCCCGCGACGAGCAGCCCCAACGCCGTCAGCAACTGGAGCGCGTTGATGTAATCCCGCGGCTGGAGGAGCACCCACACGGGCAGCACGCTCGCCACATACGCGTACGCCAACAGCCCGACCGTCCACGCCCAGGTCGGCTGGGCCGCGAGCCACTGATTGATCGTGTGGAGAAATCCGACATCGCCGAAGAACACGCTCACATACATCAGCACGAGCGCGGCCACCGAGGGCGCCACGATCGACTTTCCTTTGCGGTGCACGAAGATCCCGATCACCACCGCGAGCGGAATCTGGAACAGGAACGGGAAGATCGCGCGGGGGAACTGCTTCAGCACGGCGGCGATCACAAGCCCGAACACCGCAAGCACGATCCACAGCCCGATGATCAGCGTCCCGAGGAAGATCAGCCGCACGCGCGGGCCGAGCAGATCACCCGCTATGTCCCCGATCGAACGCCCCTTATTGCGCAGGGACACCACGATCGAGCCGAGGTCGTGCACCGCCCCGATGAAGATCGATCCGAACACCACCCACAGCAGCGCCGGCAGCCATCCCCACATCACCGCGATCGCCGGACCGACGATCGGGCCGGTCCCCGCGATGCTCGTGAAGTGATGCCCGAAGACAATCGACTTCGCGGTCGGGATGAAGTCGCGCCCGTCGCGCAGAAGAACGGCCGGGGTTGTCGAGTCTTCCCGGAGCGAGAAGAGTCGTGCCAACCACCGGCCGTAAGTGAGGTACGCCAGGATGAGGGCGATGCCCGCGAGGAGCATCAGTGCGAGTGCCTGCATGATGGAATCATGCCAGAAGTCGCGCGTCAAGTGAAGCGCGGCCACAGAATGAAAGCAAGCGAATCACCCGACGGGAGGGTTCTTCACCCTCTCCCCTTGGGAGAGGGTGGTCGCGCAGCGACCGGGTGAGGGCCGCGCAATCGTTCGTTTGCATGCCGAAAGATGGTCTCGCGCACCACTTCGAGTTCAGAGGAGACTTGCGCCGCAGTGAACCTCAAGGTCAGAATCCCCTGACCTGCCAAGGCCCCATCCCGAGCATGATCCTGCGCCTTTCTCGGCCCATGATGCGCCCCATCGACCTCGACCGCTAGACGCGACGCTTCACAGAAGAAATCGAGAACATACCTGCCGATCGGATGCTGCCTGCGGAACTTGTGGCCGCCGAGACGACCCGCCCGGAGTGTGTTCCAGAGCACCTTCTCGGGCATCGTGGAGTCAGCGCGGAGACGACGAGCGCGCGTTGTCGCGACGGAGTTCGACGCTCGGAACTGTCGTCTGGGCGCGTCCATTCGTTTGGCCCTCACCCGGCCCTCCCGATGGTCGGGCCACCCTCTCCCCTTGGGAGAGGGTGCAGACTTACTTCTTCGGCGCCTTGT
>CAYGLT010000014.1:43407-45331 GCA_964350875.1 uncultured Phycisphaeraceae bacterium
CGGGCCACCCTCTCCCCTTGGGAGAGGGTGCAGACTTACTTCTTCGGCGCCTTGTAGAACGGCGTGTTCGTCACATGCCCCGCGAACGCCGCGCCCTTGCCAGTATCGACCTCCAGCGCCTGTCCCATCTCGCTCGCCGCGGCGTCGACATACGCCAACGCGATGGGCTTCTCGAGCGTCGGGCTCAGGCACGCGCTGGTGACCTCGCCGACTTCCTTGCCGCCCTGCATGACCTTCATGCCCTGGCGCGCGCTGCGCTTGCCCTCGAGTTCCAGACCCACGAGAAGCCGCTTGGGGCCGCCCTCGTCGCGGATCTTGAGCAGCGCGTCCTGACCCACGAACTTCTCCTCCCCGTCGTTCTCGCCCTTGTCGAGCGCGATCGCGAAGTTGAGTTGGCTCGACAGCGCGTCGTAGTCCTCGCCCAGTTCGTGGCCGTAGAGAGGCATGCCCGCCTCGAGGCGCAGCGTGTCGCGCGCGGCCAGCCCCGCCGGCTGGAGCACCGCGTTCGGGTCGTCCAGATCGACATCCTTGAGCAGCAGTTTCATCGCCATCCCCACCGCCATCGCCGGGAGGATCACCTCCACCCCGTCCTCGCCCGTGTAGCCCGTGCGGCTGACGATCAGTTTCATCACCATGAGGTTCTTGACGGTGAAGCGGTACTTCTTGAGCGTGGGGATCTCGCGCGAGACGCCCGCGATCAGGTCCATGACCTTCGGCCCCTGAAGCGCGACCATCGCCGTCTTCATGGTCTTGTCCTCGATCGACACGACCATGTCGCCCTTCACATCCTGGAAATGCCCGAGGAGTTTCTCCCGGTTGCTCGCGTTGACCACGAGCAGGAACTCGTCCTCGTCGAATCGTGAGACGATGATGTCGTCGCGCACGCCGCCCCGCTCGTTGCACACCAGCGAGTAGCGGCACTGGCCCTGCTGCATGTCGCTGATGCGCCGGGTGCACAACTTCTCGAGGAACCGCCGCGCATGGCGGCCCTTGACCTCGACGCGCCCCATGTGGGAGACATCGAACACGCCGCCGCTCTTGCGCACCTGATGGTGCTCGGCGATGACGCCCTTGTACATGATGGGCATTTCCCAGCCGGCGAAGTCGACCATCTTGGCGCCGCGGTCGGTGTGGAACTGATAGAGGGGCGTGCGCTGCACAGGGAACTCCAGCAAGGGGACGGAACGGGGAAGGGGGATGGTAGCGGGGAGGCAGCGGGCGATGGGATCCGGCCTCCCCTCCTATCGAGTGCGCAGCACGAGATGGGAGGGGTGAGGGGGAGGGCTACTGCTTCTCCTGCTCGCTACGCTGAATCCATGCCGCGCGTCGACAAACCACACCCCGACCAACTCCTCTGTGAGCGGTGCGGCTACCCCCTCGAAGGTCTCGACACCGAACTCCCGTGCCCGGAATGCGGCAAGCCGATCGTTGAGTCCCTCCCCGCCCGCAGAACCGGCTCGGCGTGGCAACGACGACCCGGACTCGTCTCGTGGTTCGCGACCAACTGGACGACCGTCCGCCACCCGTTGAAAAGGTGGGACGAGGTCCAAGTGTCCCGCGAGTTGTGGCTGCTTCTCCTGAATGCGCTCGCGGTCGGCGTGCCCTTCGCCTTCTTCTACGGCCAAACACTGGACGACCGCGGCCGGGCCGCCTCGGTGCACGTCCTTTGGAGCGTGTGGGTGTTCTCATGCCCGTTCGGCGCGGTGATCGTCGGGCTGTCGATGATCGAGGGGCTCGGCCTGCGCGTGCTCGGCGCGAGGAACAAGTGGCGGATCTCGAAGGATGTCTCCGGCGCGATCATCGCGCACGCGTCGATCGGATGGCTCCTCGCGGCCCCGGTGATGGCCGTCGAGTACGCGTACTTCCGCAGTCTCACCATGCCCGCCGCGCTGGCGTGGGTGAACGCTCCCTGGTGGTGGATGGC
>CAYGLT010000015.1:0-17348 GCA_964350875.1 uncultured Phycisphaeraceae bacterium
AGAATCCGGACTCGTACTTCGAAGAGACCGGTGGGCCGATTACGACGGATCAGGTGCTGCAGGCCTATTGGTTGCTGTATGGCCAGGACGATCCGTGGATGCGCATCTTCCTCGAAACTGTCGAAGGACGCATCGAGTGTGTTGAAAGTGTTGGCCCCATCGCAGGGTGGTTCCGTAATCATCAGTGGGACCGTCGGCACGATCATGAAATTGACGACATCGTGTATGTCCTGCAAGTCGACTTCGAACTAGAAAGCCCCTTCTTGGCTGCAACCCGCGTCAGGGAGATGATTCTGCATATGGCGTCCTCGTGGCGTGGTCCCACACATCTCTTCCAGGGCGGCATGATCGGCATCGCACTCGAACAGGCATTGGCGGGCGATGACTACGACGAAACGATTCAGACATATCTGGAATTACGAGCACAAGCCTTCCGGAACGCCGTCGCGGCTACCGCGGCCTTGACAAATATCTATGTCAATAGCATCGGGATCGTGAGCGAAGGCGCTGACTTGGTTGTTACCGTCAGCGACCTAACTGAAGGGAAGCTCACCGCTGCCGCCGGGCTCTTCCCAATCCTGCCCGCGAGGATTCTTGATGATGCTGCCGCTGGGGTTCTGAGAATTGTTCGCCCAGGAGGAGACGTCCTTGATGAGTTTGTCAAGCGTGGGCGTGTCGTCTGGGGCGCAGATTCTGGCATGGGTTACATCGTCCGGACGGATATGACGTTCGAGGCAAAGATGGTCAACAATCGAATGGTGTTGCTGTTAGGGCGTGCCCAGAACACGGGCGGCCCCAACGGTGACGCTCATGAGAATCTGGTTGGTTTTCTCGCAAGGCAGCGTCTCGATGTGGGTGATGCGGAGTACGCGACGATGAATCGCTCGCTTCGCACTGCGACTGCCTTCGACAATCTCGGGGATGCCGGTCGTCGTCGGCCGGACATCATCGTTGTTCGCCGCGACGGTCGAGTTGATCTGATAGAGGTGAGATCAGAATCTCAGGAACCAGAAGATGTTGAAGACTTGCTGCGGTTGGTGCGCAATGCCCTTCCTTCGGAGCACCGTGGCTCGTTGTACGGCTATAATCTTGATGGCACGCAGTTTCTGTATGTGGGAGACTTCACGCCTTGAGATCAAGATTCAGGTATGCCGATTCTTTAGGGATGTTCTCGAAGAGCTTCTTTTGCTGTTGGCAAGAGGATTCGGCACGAGGCGTTTACCAGGCAGTCGTTGATCTCGCAGCGAACAGCCAGATAGAACTCAAGCGACTCGCGGCTAGAGCACCCGGAGTCGGGAAGGGCTACGCGTCGTTCGGTCGCAAGCGTCGTCAGCTGGAGCAGGTAGATTATCGCACTGTTTCGACGATCACGATCGATTCACCGGTTGAAGATGTTGACGGCTCGGGGGGCGGGAGCATCTTCCATGTGCATATATCGCAGCAGTATGCGTGTCTGACCCTGTCTTGGATACCCGTGGCTTTGCCCCGGGAGCCGAGCGAGTTGGAGTCGTGGCAGCCATCCATCCTGCGGCTTGCGCAGCCGGCGTATTCGTTCCGTTATTCGGCCCCATGGGACACCCGAACCGTTGGCCTCAGTATGTTCTACGATCCAACTCAGGCGTACGAACGATTTAGGGATCACTCCACCCGCTGGCTTCACGACATCTTTCCCGACAACTACTTGAACGCGGAGTATTTGGAAGCGCCAGTCGGGTTCACGGGGCGCTCGTTGCGGGAATGGATCGAAGCGGACGAGGGCGCACGGGGGACGCTTCGGCCGTACACCGATACGCTCGTGGAATGGAGGCCTCCGGTTGCGCGGATCCCCGCGATCCGTGAGGAACTCTATCGGATGGGGCGTGTGTTCCATCGCGCGTTCGTCGAGGAGCAGAACTTCGAACGCGGGCCGGGCTGGATCAAGCCGTTGCCCAATCCGCTCTATCGGCCCGACCAGTTCGCGGCATGGGAAGCGCCCGACGGTCCGATCCCCGAGCGATTCCGCGCTGATTCGTACCCGGTGACGGATGATCCGCAGCGCGTGGGTCTGCTCTGGTTCGACGCGATCCGACCGCGCGAGCAGGGGCAGTAGACTGCGCGGCCGCGGCGGTGCGTGCGAAGATCGTCGAGGGGTTTCCTTGGTCGTTCTGTAAGACGCGTGTAATTGATATCGCGTCACGCGCGATGTTCGTGGCCGGTTCCCGTCGATTGCGATTAGGGGTGGCGCCCTGAAGTTGTGGGCACGAATTCCGGCACTCACGAGCACTTCCCTGCGCGTGTCCACGCCGAAGCGGCGTGGATAATCGGAGTTGTGCGCACGGCGCGGGCGCTAAGTCGCCGCACAAGGAGCGGCGGCGGGATCGCGATCTCGCGCAACTCGGAAAACTCATCTTGCGAACGCGTGATCGGGAAGTAGCATCCCGGTGCACAGAGAGCGCGCGGCGGTTCCGCTGCGCGACGAGAGATCAGCACGAACTCGTGCATGCGGCGCAGGCCTGAGTGTGAACTCGCGGCCGATCGTGTGCGCGGGGGCTGATCAGAATGTGGCAGAGTCTTGCGGTCGGGCTTGAGTGCTCGATCGCGAGGGCGGCGCCCGGAAGCGCCGAGACCGATCTGTTTGATTCTTGGAGAGAGTCTGCGGTCGCCGCGTGCGGCCGCGGTGGTGGGCTGTCGCTGCGCACACAGCGGAGTTCACACGCACTTGGGAACAGCAGCGCCGGGCACGGCGCCGAGGAGATCAGCAACATGGCAGTTTCGAACGCACGCGCACTCATGCGTCTTATCGCGGTGAAGAGCATCTTTCCGACGGGCGTCATGCTGGCGCCCCTAAGTCTGATGGTCGCGTCTTCGCCCTACGCGCTCGCGGTGGATGACAACCAGACGGGCGCGGACGGCGCAGATGGAACCAACGGAACAAGCGGCAATCCTGGCACGAACGGCGACGCGGGAGAGGCCGGCGATGACGCGGCCGCGGACGCGAACATGCCGGGCGACACCGCCAACACCGCGACATCCGAGGGCGGCGAGGGCGGGCGGGGCGGCAACGGCGGATCGGGCACTCCAGCTGGCTCGAACGGCGGCGAGGGTGGCGCCGGCGGTGAGGGAGGCGACGCGACGAGCACCGCGACCACGACGCTCGCGAACGACGACAACGGCGCGGCCACGGCGACCGCGAACGGCGGCGACGGCGGCGACGGTGGAAACGGCGGAACAGCGTCGGGAGGCGGAACGCCGGGCAACGGTCAGGCGGGCGGCATCGGCGGCACGGCGCTGGCGACGACTGCGGCGAGCACTACTGGCAACGGCAATCTCGTGCTCGTCTCGACCGCGACGGGCGGCGCGGGCGGCAACGGCGGATCGGGCGGAACCGGCGCGGCGGGCGGCGTCGGCGGCAACGCCAGCGCGTCGGGCATGGCGACCGGTGACGGCGACGGATCGATCACGATCACGGCGACCGCGACGGGCGGCGCGGGCGGCAACTCGCAGGGCGACTTCGACGGCGCGACCGGCGGCAACGCGACGGTCACACAGGTGCGCGGCGTCTCGAACAACGACGGTGGAGTGACGGCCACCGCGAACGCGACGGGCGGACGGGGCGGCAACAGTTCGTCGTCCGGCGGCGGCGGCGCGGGCGGAAACGCCACCATCGTGAACGCTGCGTCGGGAAGCACCACGAGCGACGCGACCCTCCAGCAGAACGCGACGGGCGGAGCGGGCGGCAACGGTGGTTTCTCGGGTGACGGCGGCGCCGGCGGTGACGGCGGCGATGCGACTTCGATGCTCACGACGACCAACGATCAGGGCGGCGAACTGATCGGGACTCTGAACGCGACCGGCGGCCGGGGCGGCAACGGCGGTGTGGCGGCGAACGGAGGCGCGGGCGGCGATGCGACCACCGGCGCGTCGTTAACGACCGCGGACGCCGTCACCATCACAACCAACGCGACAGGCGGCGCGGGTGGCAACGGCGGTTCGACCGGTGACGGGGGCCAGGGCGGCGCAGGCGGCGGCGCGACGATCGACGAGGCAGTCGGCGTTTCGACCGGCGGCGAAGATGTCGTTGTGAGCGCGACCGCGAACGGCGGTAATGGTGGCAACGGCAACGGCGGCGCATCAGGCGGCCTCGGCGCGAGCGCATCGCTCGAGGACATCGTCAGCGCCGAGACCTCGTCGGGCGATATCACGCTCACCCAGCGCGCCAATGGCGGCAACGGGGGCAACGGCGGATTCAGCGACGGTGTCGGCGGCATGGGCGGCGACGGGTCGTCTTCGCTGACCTACACGAACGCCGGGTCGGGCGATACGACTGCCACGGTCTCCGCGACGGGCGGCAATGCCGGGAACTCGAACGGAGCGGGGGACGGGAACGCGGCCGGCGCCGCGGACTCGAGCGCTTCGATCACCGGCGAGGCGGATGTTGTCGTGTCGGTGACTTCAACCGGCGGTGTCGGCGGTCGCACGACGAACGGCGATGGCGGCGCGGGCGGGGCCGCGGAAGTGGCCGAGGCGGTCGGTGTCTCGACCGACGGCGGCGATGTGAATGTCGCGGCCCGTGCGATGGGCGGCGCGGGCGGTCAGTCCAACGGCGCCGGCGACGGCGGCGCGGGCGCGTCCACGATGATGGTCGATGTCGTCAGCGCGTCGAGCGATGACGGCGGCGATCTGACGATGCTCCAGGAAGCCACGGGAGGCGCGGGCGGGAACGGCGGGTTCTCGGGCGGCGCAGGCGGCGCCGCGGGAGACGCGACTTCCACACTGACGATCAACAACGAGGCCGACGGAGATGTCTCGATGAATGTGCGCGCCATCGGCGGCGCGGGCGGGCGCAGCGGCGGTTCGGAAACCGGCGCTGCCGGCGGTGACGCGATGGCCGCGGCCGATGTCACGAGCGAGGCGGCGATCGCGCTGACGGTGTTCGCCAACGGCGGCGCGGGCGGTCAGGCGCAGGGCGACGGCGACGCGGGCGCGGGCGGGAATGCATCGCTCGGCGCGGTGTCGGCGACTTCGACCGACGGCGATGATGTGAGTGTTTCCGCGACAGCAACGGGCGGCGCGGGCGGCAATGCGCAGCAGGACGGTGACGCCGGGATCGGCGCGAGCGTGGACATCACGGATCGCGTGATCGTCGACACCGCCGGTGAAGCGTCGATCTCGCAGGTCGCCAACGCGGGCGCGGGCGGGCGCAGCATGGGCGGCGACGCGGGCGTCGGCGGGAACGCGACATCCGTGCTCAACGGATCGAACGCGAGCGGCGGCGAGGTCGCCATCACGCTGACCGCGAACGCGGGCGGGGGCGGCGTTGGTCAGTCAGACTCGGACGGCGCCAACGGAGGCAACGCCAGCGCGGGCGGCATGTACTCGACGGACGATGTCCTCACGATGAGCGTCACGGCGAACGGCGGCGCGGGCGGACAGGCCCAGGGCGACGGGGACGCCGGTGACGGCGGCAACGCGTCGATCGTTCAGACCAGCGCAACTTCCAACGACGGCGAGAATGTGACGATGACCGTCAGCGCCAGCGGCGGATCCGGCGGCGTCGCGCAGCAGGACGGCGACGGCGGCGACGGTGGGAGCGTGAACATCACCGACATGGTGAACGGCAGCACTTCGGGGTTGCTGCGCATCACGCAGACCGCGAACGCCGGCGCAGGCGGGCGGAGCAGCGGCGGGACGAGCGGCGCCGCGGGCGACGCGACATCCGTGCTCAACGGGACGAACGCGGGCGGCGGCGATGTGAACATCACGCTGAACGCGAGCGGCGGCAACGGCGCGCAGGGGTTCTCGGATTCCAACGGTGAGGACGGCGGCAACGCCACCGCGGGCGGTTCGTACACCACGGCTGGATCGGTGACGATGGGCGTCACCGCGAACGGCGCCAATGGCGGGCAGGCGCAGGAGGACGGCAACGGCGGCGACGGCGGGACCGCGACGCTCGTGCGCACCGTCGGAACATCGACGGGAGGCTCCGGTGTCACCATGACGATGACGGGCAACGGCGGCAACGGCGGGAACTCCATCGAGGACGGGATGGGCGGCGCCGGCGCCAGCACCGACATCACCGACATGCTCGACGGCGACACCGCCGGCGCGCTGCGTCTGACCCAGACCGCGACCGGCGGCGCGGGCGGTCGGAGCGCCGGCGGGATGGCCGGGCAGGGCGGGAACGCCAACTCCGTGCTCAACGGGATGAACCCGGGCGGCGGCGACACGACGATCACCGTCAACGCGACCGGCGGGAACGGCGGCGAGGGTCAGGACGACTCCGACGGGGCCAACGGCGGCGCGGCGACCTCCGGCGGTTCGTACTCGAACGCGGGCGCGATCACCGCGACCGCGAACGCGGCGGGCGGCGCCGGTGGGCGCTCGTTCGAGGGCGTGGGCGGCACGGGCGGCGACGCCAGCGTGATCGGCTTCGATGCGGATTCGACGGGCGGCGCGAATGTGCGCGTGACCACCACGGCCAACGCCGGCGCGGGCGGTCAGGTGACCGACGACGGCGGGATCATGGGCGGCAGCGGCGGCAACGCCATGGCGTCGAGCGGCGGATCGTCCTCCGGCGCAGGGACGCTCACCCTCGCCGCGACCGCGAACGGCGGCAATGCCGGGTCAATCGTTGATCCCGAGGTTGCGGCCGGCAACGGCGGGAACGCGATGGCGAGTTCCGACGGCGCGACGACAGGCGCCGGTTCGGTCATGAGCACCGCGACCGCGAACGGCGGCGAAGGAAGCCGCATCGGCAACGGTCCGTTCATGGGTGTTGGCGGCGACGCGAGCGCCTCGGCGATCGGCGTCGGACTGGGCAGTGTGCAGGCGACCGCGACGGCGACCGGCGGCGTCGGTGATCTGGGCGGCGCGGCGGACGCGTTCGCGTCGGCCGACGGCGCGACGGGACGGGCCCGCGCGGTCGCGACGACCGAGCAGAACACGGGGCTGGTCACGCGCATTAGCGCGGAGACCGAGGCGCCCGTGGGCAGTCTTTCGACGGCCGCGTCGCGCACGGGCATCGGCGTGCCGATCGCGGATCTCACCGCGGCGGTGGACCGCAACGCGGCGGCGTTCGGATTCGGGGCGCCCGGTGCGCAGGATCTGTTCGACAGCCTGCTCGATAACCCGAACGCTCAACTCAACTATGACTTCGGCGTCGACTTCATGAACCCCGAGGCCGGGAACATCATGGCTTACGGCGTGATCACCACCGCGACGACCGGCGGTGAGACGAGCAGCGAACTGAGTTTCGATGTCGATACGAGCGCGATCGAGAACCCGGACCAGAACCTGCTGCTCACCTTCCTCGATGTGCAGGCGTTCGGCGGCGGATTCGGCGAACTCTCGCTGACCGTCGATGTGGAGGGCGTTGAGGTCGTGAACGAATCGTTCAACGACCTGGCCACGGCGGTCGCGTACTTCACCGACAGCACGCTCGACCTGGGCGATTGGTCGGTCGGGTTGAGCGGCGACGGCGTGCTCGACATCGACTTCGTGCTCGCGGGCATGGGCGGCGTTGACGGTGACGGGTTCGGGTTCGATTTCGTGTTCGGCGATTCGGTGCTGGGCGCCGGCATCCCGTTCCCGACGCCCGGCGCGGCGACGCTCCTCGGCCTGGCCGGGATTCTCGCGAGCCGGCGTGACCGTCGCTGAGCGAGTCTGACAAAGACACGATGTTTCGGGCCCGGGCGTAAGCACGCTCGGGCCCTTTCTGTTTTTCCTGCGGCGTCTGCGGTCCGGCATGTATCATGAGTTCATGATCACGAACCGAGTTCGAAACGCATTCCTGGTATCGCTTGTCATGGCGGCGGCCGCGATCGGCGCGGGACCGGGTGGATCAGGACAGTCCGCGGCGACGCACGAAGCGTTCGTCGCGAGCACCGATGCGTGGCACGCCGAGCGGATTACGAATCTGACCGCGCCGGATGGCTGGCTCTCGCTGGTCGGGCTCGAGTGGCTCGAGCAGGGCGAGAACCGTGTCGGCCGCGCGAAGAACTCCGAGGTTCGGTACGCCGGATTCCCGGTTGACACGGTTGGTGTGTTTGTGCTCGAGGGCGATCGGGTCCGGTTCGAGGCGGCCGAAGGTGTCGAAGTGGGCGGTGTTCCTTCGGGCGGCTGGATGCGCACTGACGCGGACGGATCGCCGACGGTGCTCTCGATCGGCGACATCCGGTTCTATGTGGTGATCCGCGGCGGGAGGCCGGTGATCCGCATCAAGGACGCGGCGGCGCCGACACGGCTGGAATTCAAGGGAATCGAACGGTTTCCGACGGATGAGGCGTGGCGCATCGAAGCGGAGTTCGTCCCGGCGGACGAGGGAGAACTGATCGGGCTCGACACCGTGATCGGCGTGCGTGAAGAAGGCGAGACTTCTGGGCGGGCGCGGTTCGAGGTGAACGGCGTGCGGGTCGATGCGGTGTTGCTCGCGGCGGGTGACGGCGGTTCGCTGCTTCGCTTCGGCGACACGACGAACGGCGACGAGACCTATGTGATCGGGCGGTACCTGTATGTGCCGCCGTCGGAGGACGGAAGGACGGTCGTGCTGGACTTCAATCGAGGCTACAACCCGCCGTGCGCGTTCACGGCGTACGCGACCTGCACGATCCCGCCGCCTTCGAACGACTTCCCGTTCCCGGTGACGGCAGGGGAGCGCTGGGCTGGCGGGCGCTGACCATTCCCGGCGGTGACCGTCGGGGATGCATCGAGCGTGGGGGTGCTATACGCTGGCGCGCATGAAATCGCCTTTGCCATCCCGCGCTCGTCTGGCGGTGTGCAGTTGGTCGCTCGAACCGACATCGCCGCGTGATCTTGTCGAGAAGGTTCGTGCGTGCGGGCTGACTGCGGTGCAACTCGCGCTCGACCCGGTCCGGCGAGGCGAGTGGGGTGAAGCGGAGACCATCGAGGCGCTGCGCGCGGCTGAGATCGACATCGTGTCGGGGATGATGGCGCCTGCGGGCGAGGACTACTCGACGCTCGAGACGATTCGAGAAACCGGCGGCGTGCGGCCGGAAGCGACTTGGCCGGAGAATCGACGGGCGTCGGAGGAGAACGCGGCGCTCGCGGAGCGACTCGGTCTGCCGCTCGTCACGCTGCACGCGGGGTGCGCGCCTCGCGAACGCGATGGGTTCGTGTCACGCCTGCGCGAAGTCTGCGGCTTGTTCATGTCGCGCGGCGTGCGCGTCGCGTTCGAGACCGGGCAGGAGACCGCGGACGGCATGTTGGGACTGGTTGATCAACTGCGCGACCTGCGGGTGGCGGTGAACTTCGATCCGGGGAATGTGATCCTGTACGGGCAGGGCGACCCGATCGAGGCAATGCGGACGCTGCTGCCGCGGATCGCGCAGTGCCACATGAAGGACGCGACAGCCACGCGGGTTCCCGGCGAGTGGGGCGAGGAAGTCCGTGCTGGCGCGGGCGAGGTCGATTGGCGGCGATTCTTCGAGTTGCATGCCGCGCACGCGCCCTCGGTTGATGTGGTGATCGAGCGCGAAGCGGGCGCATCGCGAGTCGAGGATGTGTGCGCCGCGGTCGATATCGCACGGAACTCACTCGAGGTGTGGGCATGACGAGCGAGATCGGCGTGGGCATCGTCGGCATGGGGTTCATGGGGTGGCGCCATGCCGAGGCGTACGCGAGCGCGGCGCGGGAGGGTCTGCCGTGCAGGGTTGTCGCTGTGTGCGACGGCAACGCATCCCGGTGCGCGGCGCCCGCGACTCAAGGGAATATCGATGGATCGGGTGACCGGGGAACGCCGGACTGGCGGCGATACGCCGAGGTGGATGCGTTGCTCGATGACGGGCGGGTGCGAGTCGTGAGCGTGTGCACGCCGACGGAGAGTCATGTCGAGATCGCGATGAAGGCGCTGCAGGCCGGGAAGCATGTGCTGGTGGAGAAGCCGGTGGCTCTGACTGCGGATGGCATGATGCCGTTGGCGCGTGCCGCGAACGATTCCGGCGTGTTGTGCATGCCCGCGCACTGCATCCGGTTCTGGCCCGGGTGGGACTGGCTCCGTGACAGAGTGGTCTCGGGCGAGTACGGGCGCGTGCGCTCGGCGAGTTTCTTGCGTGCGGGCGGGATCCCCGGTTGGGCGTCGTTCTACGCGGACTCAACGCGGAGCGGCGGCGTGCTGCGCGACTTTCATATTCATGACGCGGACTTCGTGCGCTGGGTCTTCGGCAGGCCGCGTGCGGTGTGCGCGTCGGGTGACGATCGGCATGTGACGGTTCTCTATCGGTATGGCGACGACGGTCCCGCGCATGTGAGCGGCGAAGCCGGCTGGACTCGCGCGCCGAGCGCGGGATTCCGCATGCGATACACCGTTTCGTTCGAGCGAGCGACGGCGGAGTTTGAGATGGGGCGCGACCCAGTGCTGACGCTGAGTGATGAGCGGGGATCACACGCGGTCGAGTTGCCGAAGGGCAATGGCTACGACCATGAGGTCGATCACTTCGTTCGGGCGATCGCGGAGAATCGGAAGGACCTGCGTGTCACCATGGACGACGCGCTGGCAACGGCGGAGGTTCTGGCCGCGGCGGCGTTGAGTCTGCGCGAGGGGCGTTGGGTCGATCTGTGAGCGCGCTCAGTCGAGCGGCCGGACGCGGATGTTGCGGAACCAGACCTCGTCGCCGTGGTCCTGCAGCGCGATGTGGCCGCGTTCGCGGGTCGCGAAGTCAGGCATGCCCGTCCACTTGCTCTGCGCGTGCGCTGCGTTGTATTCGGGGCTGCCGATGTGCGCATCGACGACGAGCACGCCGTTGAGGTAATGCCGGATATGCGGTCCGCGCGCAACGATGAGCGTCTCGTTCCACTCGCCCGCGGGGTTGACGACATCCTTGGCGCAGGGGAAGAGGTCGTAGAGCGAGCCGGCGCGTGTCTTGGGCTTTGCGCCGTCGCCGTGCGCGGCGTCGTCCAGGATCTGGTACTCGGGGCCGGTTTCCCACGGGTAGGCGTGGTCCTCGGTCGCGCGGTAGATGATGCCGCTGTTCCCGCCCGGCGCGACGCGCCACTCGCAGGCGAACTCGAAATCGCCGTACTGCTCGCGTGTGATGATGTCGCCGCCTGAAGCGCCGGCGGTGCGGTGGAGCGAACCGTCGGCGGCGATGTCCCAACCCTGTGACGGGAAGTCGTCCTTGCGGAAGCCGCGAAAGTTGTCGGTGGATTCGCCGTCGAAGAGGAGTATCCAGCCCACGGACTGCTCACCACGGGTGAGGGTGTTGGGCGCACGCTCGGATGGAGTGTTCGAGCACGACACCGTGAAGGGAGCGACGGCGAGCAGCGCGATGGCAAGAGTGTGCTTCATGGTTCGGTGGTCTCCGACTCGAGTTGCTTTCGCACGCGTTCGAGCAGTGATTTCGTGGCGTTGATGCCTTCGGGTTCGGGGAGGCGGGCGCCTTCGTATTCGATGCCGACATGGCCGCGATACCCTGAGTCGGCGACGATGCGCATCATGCGGAGGTAGTCGGTTGTGGTCTCGTCGCCGCGAGCGTCGAAGTCGTTGGACTTGGCGCTGACGGCGCGCGCGTAGGGCATCATGTCGCGGACGGCGGCGTAGCGGTCCTGGACATTCGGGTCGAAGTTCCCGAAATCCGGGAGCGTGCCGATGCGCGGGTGATCGACGCGCTCCATCACGCGAACAAGCCATGGCGCGTAGGACGAGAGCCCCCAGTGGTTCTCGACGATGACATCGATCTGGAGTGGATCGGCGCGTTCGCAGAGGGCGCGGAGACCGTCGGCGGCGAGGCGTTCCTGCTCGTCGGGCTTTCCGGAACTCTGCGCGTTCACGCGGATGGAGTGGCAGCCGAGCGACTTCGCGGCTTCGAGCCACTTCATGTGGTTGTCGATCGCTTGTTCGCGTGCGGCCTTCTCGGGATCTCCGAGCGCGCCCTCGCCGTCGACCATGATGAGGAGCGAGCGAACGCCGAGGTCATCGCATCGCTTGCGGAGTTCGGCGACTTCAGCAGGGAGATTGTCGCGTGCGAAGAGGGTATTGACATACTCGACGGCGTCGATGCCGTGCTCGCGGAGCGCGACGCGCGGGAAGTCGAGCGTGGTCATCGTTCCGGACTGCACGGCTCGGTGGTACGACCACTGCGCGAGGGAGACCTGGAAGAGCGGTTGCGCGGGCTCGCGCGTGATGAGCGCTCGCGACAACGCCGCGGGCGAGGCGGCGGCGGCCAGCGAGGCGGCGATGAACTCGCGGCGGTTCATGCGTGCGATGTACCCTTCTCACGCCGTGTGCGCGGGCGCCAGAGTTCGATGAGCACTATCGCGACAAGAAGGGCGGTGGCGAGGTTGTAGACGAAGCCGGCGCCGACGATGACATAGACTGCATCGGCGAGTTCACGTGCGATGAGCCAGGAGGCGAGGTCGGCGATGAGCGACAACCCCGCGAGCGCGATCAGCAACCCGACCAGTCTGCGCGGGAAGGCCGTGGCGAGTCCGAGCGCGGCGATAACGAGCGTCATGGTCGCCATCGCCGGCGCGTGGGCGTGCATCGACATCAGGATGATGTTGCTGGGCGTTGACGGCACACTCCGCGCGTACGCGATGGCCTGCACATCGTCCCAGTACTCGAGCGGGACCTTCTTCGCGGCGATCTGGTCGGGCGCAGGCGAGGCGCCGCGCGAGTGACAGGAAAGGCACGACACGGCGATGATCTCGGCGGGCGCGGAATCGCCGAGGTCGAGCGAGTCATAGTCCTCGGAGATTCGATCCGAACCGAGCCAGGCGAGGAGAGCGGCGCGTTCCGCGTCGGTGATGGTCTCGGGATGGCCGCGTTCGAGGGCGAGGACGAGCGAGGAGGGCGCGTCGATGCCGTGGTAGGCGGCGGTGATGTCGTCGAGGGTCAGGCCGGCGACGCCGTCGCGTTTCTCGTAGTGGTTGACGAGATGCATCGCCGAGGCGACGAGACCGAGCGCGAGCGCGAGGACAAGCCCCGTGACGCCAAGACGGATGAGAAAGCCGAGGTTGCGCAGTCGAAAGGTCATGCGTTGATGCGTCCGGATGGATCAGAGTTCGTAGAACGCAGGGTCGATAGTCTGTTCGTCGCCCGTCGCGGCGGCTTTCGAGGCATGGATGGCGACGATGGTGGCGCGCATGCCGTCGGCGGCGTTCGTGACAGCGGGCTGTTTGGTGCGCACGCTCGTGATGAAGTCGCTCAGTGCGTAGTAGAGCGGGGGATTCGGAAGCCCGACGCCTTCCTTGAGTTTGCCTTGGGAAGCGAGTTTGGTCGCGTCGGCGATGAGCGTGATGCCTTCCTCGTTGTGGAACTGTTGACGGTTGGCGTAGACCTCCCAGCCCTGAGTCGGCGCGTCGGCCTCCTTGAACATCCACGCGGCGGTCCACGCGAGTTTGATGGCCGCGTTCGTGCCGCGGAAGGTCTCGTGCCTGCGCTCGAACGAGTTGCCGAGCGATGCCTGATGATGCATGAAGAGGCCGTCGTCGAAGCGGAGCGTGTTGAAGGTGGTGTCGTTGATGGTGCGGCCGTCGTCGTAGGCGCGGATCGCGCCGCCGCCTGACACCGAGGTGGGGAGCCGGTCGGTGTACCAGAGGGCGACATCGAACTGGTGGACGCCGTGCTCGCCGGGCAGGCCGAGCGAGAGTTCGGGGTCGAGGCGCCAGTTGACGGCGGCTTCGCGTTCGGGGCTCGAGGCGGGGAAGCGCCACGAGGTCTTCTGGTAATCGCTCGCGTCGATCACGATCGCCTTGCGGACGGCGTCGGAGAGGTAGAAGGTGCGCGCGAGTTTGTAGATCGGGTTGGATCGCGCTTCGAGGCCTGACGCGAAGACAAGATCCGGCGCGTTGCGTGCTGCTGCGGCGATGGCGCGGGTGTCGTCGATGGTGTGCGCGAGGGGAGCCTCGCAATACACATGCTTGCCCGCGGCCAGCGCGTCGATAGCGATCTGCTTGTGTTCGTGCGTCGGCGTGGCGATGATGACGGCGGCGATCTCGGGCGCTTCGTCGAGCATCGCGCGGTGATCCGAGTATCCCTTCGCGCCCTGCACGCGGCGGAGGCCGGAACGCAATCGAGGCGCGTCGTTGTCGCACACGGCGACGACGCGCGCGCCGTCGAGTTTCGCGAGTTCGCCGAGAATGGCGCGGCCCTGACGACCGGCGCCGACGACCGCGATGTCGAGTTGCTCGCCGCCAGCGGGCTGCGCGGCGAAGGCGGCGATGTTTGGAACGATCGTCATCGCGGTGAGCGCGCCGGCGCTCTGAAGAAGGAAGTCGCGGCGGGAGTGGTTGGTCATGCGGCCTCCGATGGGAGAACGAAGTGGATGCTTCGGGACGACCATGCGGTCCCGTCGTGCACGGCGTGGCGGAGTGAGTGTGCCTTGGTCGGCCACGCATCGGGATTGGCGGCGATCGCTGTGGCCCACGCGTCGCATTCGGCGCACGATGGGCCGATGACCAGCGAGGTCGTGTCAGGGTGAGCGCCGACGATGTGGTCGCGGCCGCGCTGCGCCGATACGCAGAGCGTTTCGTTTGTGATAGTCACACAATCGACGCCGCGGGTAGTGCGCACGCCGATGCGGCGCGGCGTAGGTCCGACGGCGATGACGCCGCTGGTTCCGGCGTGGAGGAGCGCGGAATCGACGCCGTGCTCGCGGAGAATGTCGGCGGCGCGATCGAGGGCGAAGCCTTTCGCGACGCCGCCCAGATCGAGGTCGATGCCGGGTCGTGTGAACCGGATGGTTCGCGCATCGCGGTCAAGATGAACGGACGAGGCCCATACGGCTGCACGGGTGGGATCGAAGGCGCCGCGTGACTCGTGGTGGACGCGATCGCAGAGCGCGAGGAGGGCGTAAAGGTCTTCGTCGAGCGCGACGGGGTGTGCGGCCGCGCTGCGGTTGAGGTGGGAGAGGAAGGAGTCGGTCTGGAAGCGCGACAGCCGGTCGTGCCAGAAGTGGATCTCGTCGATCGCGGCCTCGGCGACGGCGCGGAGCGACGGCGACTCGGGCGCATCGATTACGAGTTCAGCGCGGGTTCCGAGCGCGTTGGTCGCGGTGAGGAAGGGCGTCATCGGATCAGGCACGCCGGGCGGTCATGGTGCGCGGGTTGAAGGTGTAGGCGGCGCCTTCCCACATGGAGCGCGTGGCGAGATCGACCATGACCATGACCTTGGTGCCCTGCTCGATATCACTGTCGGGCTGGATGCGCGTGCGGACGACATCGATGAACTTGATGCGGTGGAGGTCCTGATCGTTGCCGATGTCTTCGCACTCGATGGTTTCGGCATCGACTTCGTCGACGAAAATGCGCTCGGGGCGCATGACGCAGTTGCGGCCGCCGAGGTAGATGTTGCCCTTGTGGCCGCGGATCATGGTTTCGAGGCCGACTTCGTTGCAGGTCGAGCCGGCGAGGACCATGGTCTGGCCCGATTCGAACTCGATGTTGATGTTGACCTGGTCGTGGTTCTCCATGTCCTTGTCGACATAGTGGCCGCCGGACGCGACGACGCGCGTGGGCCAGCCGGGCTCGATGGCGACGAGGAGGGGCGTCATGACATGAACGAGCAGGTCGCCCAAGATGCCGGTGGAGTAATCGCGGTAGCGGCGCCAGCGCGCGTACACGAGCGGGTCCCACTCGGCGGGGCCGCTGGGGCCGCACCACTCGTCCCAGTCGAGGTTGACGCCGGGCTGCCAGTTCGGGTCGATGCCGTAGTAGTTCCATTCGCCCGCGGTGGAGTTGCGGCAATACGAGGTCTGGCTCGAGACAACCTTGCCGATCATGCCGTCCTGGATCATCTTCCGTGCGGCGTGGTACCTGGGGAGGTTGGTCATCTGCGTGCCGACCTGAAGGCGAAGATCGGGGTTGGCCTGCGCGACGCGGCGCAGGCGGAGCGCTTCATCAAGGCGCAGCGTCATGGGTTTCTCGAGGTAGACATCCTTGCCGGCGAGCAGCGCGTCGGTGGCGTGCTTCTCGTGCCAGTGCTCGGGCGAGGCGATGAGCACGGCGTGGATGTCGTCGCGTTCGAGGATCTCGCGGTAGTTGCGCGTGGCTTGCACATCGACGCCCGGCTGACCAGCGCGGCACTTCTTCGCGGCGTTGTCGAGGTGGGACTGGCACACATCGGCGACGGCGACGACTTGCGTGTTCATGCGGCCCTGCTTGGAGAGCGACATGAACGCGTCGCAATGGCCTGTGCCCATGCCGCCCGTACCGATGACGGCCATGCGGACCGCTTCGTTGTCTTTGACCGGGGTGCGGGGCTTGGCGCGCGGAGCGGGGCCCGAAGCGACGGCGCCGGTCGATCCCGAGGAGGACGCGCACGCGGAGAGCAGTGATCCTGCGCTGGCGAGCCCCGCGGCGGCGGCGAAGAGGAACCCGCGCCTCGAGGCGTCGGTGTTGAAGGCGGGTTCGTTGGCGTTGTTGTGATCGTTCATGACGGGCGTCCTCCGAGGTTTCGGATGGGTGTGGTCAGGCGACGGCGGCGGGCTGGGCGGTGTCGGAATGGATCATGCCGCGGCGAGGGCTCTTTCGCGGGTAGAAGAGCAGTACCGCGATGAGGCACGCGAGGCTTGCCCACATGGGGTACGAGAACAGGACGGTGTAATTGATGTCGTCCGTGCCGCGCTTGGCGATCTCGCTGACGGCGCCCGCGATCTTGCTGCCAACGATGATGCCGATGCCGAAGAGGATCAGACTGAAGAGCGATTGCGCGGTGGCGCGGACATCGTGGGTGGTCTCTTCGTCGACGACCATGAAGGCGATGAAGACGAAGCAGCCGAAGCACAGGCCGTGCATCGCGATGCCGGCGATGAGTATGGCGACGGGCGGGATGCCGGTTGTTGCGGCGATGGAATCGACATACGCGAAGAGCGCCATGCGTATCGCGTACGCGGCGATGCCCACGGTGAGAAGCGATTTGCGCGAGAAGCGCACGGCGAGCACGGGCATGGCGGCGAGGACGAGGATCTCGGCGATCTGCCCGATGGTCATCAGCCCGCCGCCGCCGACGCCGAAGATCGAGTTGATCGTGCTGGCGGCGTTGGCCTGGAAGTTCCCGAGGAAACCGGCGGTGTGCACGAAGTAGAACTGGTGGATGCAGGAGATGGGGACGGCGATGAGGAAGAGTGTGAGGAGGGGGTTGAAGCGGATCTGCCCGAGGGCCTCGACGGTGGCGTTCTTCTTCTCGCCGCGCATCGGGGGCGTGTGAGGGAGGGTGAAGCAATAGAGGCCCATGGCGATGCCGAGGATGGCGCTGAGGCGGAAGGCGTCGGCCATGCCGGCGTGCTGCGCGGCGAGTTGGGCTGCTGCGTCGGCGCCCGCGGGCGTGTGTCGGTGGAGCAGCCACTGGCCGATGCCGATGCCGACGGCGATCCAGCCGATCGTGCCGAAGAGGCGCACCTTGCCGAAGTCGCGGT
>CAYGLT010000015.1:17448-24060 GCA_964350875.1 uncultured Phycisphaeraceae bacterium
CCGACGGCGATCCAGCCGATCGTGCCGAAGAGGCGCACCTTGCCGAAGTCGCGGTCACGGTCCTTGAGGTTGTGGAACGAGAGGGAGTTCGTGAGCGAGAGCGTGGGGGAGTAGATGAGCGAGTAGACGAGCGAGAACAGGAGGAAGGCGCCGTAGGACTCGATGGACGCGAGGTTCCAGACGAGGATGCCGCCGAGGATGTGGCTGACGCCGAGGAACTTCTCGGTGGAGAACCAGCGGTCGGCGATCTGCCCTGCGACGAACGGGGCGACGATTGCGCCGACCGCTCCGACGGCGAACATGTTGCCGATCTGTCCGGCGGTGAAGCCGCGATGCCCGCTGAGGAAGGGCCAGAGGAGGGGGAGCCAGGCGCCCCAGATGGCGTACTGGAGGAACATCATCACCGCGAGGCGTGTGCGCACGAACGGTGCTGAAGCGGCGTTCGCGTTGGGGAGCGCGGGGTCGGGCGAATCGTTCTGGGCCATGCCGTTCCTGACCGGGTCGAGCGGGGCGTCGGGACGGGCCAGTGTACAGTACGATCGCCCGCGTGCATCCCCTTTCTCGCGCAGCGCAACGAAGTTGCGGCCGCGGAGCGTCAGTACGGAGCGAATGGAATATGCAGCGACCCGTGACCTTGTTCACCGGCCAGTGGGCCGACCTGCCGATCGAGCGGATCGCCGAACTCACCGGCGCCGAGGGCTGGGGATACGACGGTCTGGAACTCGCGTGCTGGGGGGACCACTTCGATGTCCGGCGCGCGCTGGCGGAGAAGGACTATTGCCGCGAGCGCAAGGAGATGCTCAACCGAAACGGGCTGGGCGTGTGGGCGATCAGCAACCACCTCGTCGGTCAGTGCGTGTGCGATGTGATCGACGAGCGGCACAAGGCGATCGTTCCCGAGCATGTGTGGGGAGATGGCGAGCAGGAGGGCGTGCGGAAGCGCGCGGCCGAGGAACTGATGAACACCGCCCGGGCGGCGGCGCGGCTGGAGGTCGAGGTCGTCAACGGCTTCACGGGGTCGGCGATCTGGCCCATGCTGTACTTCTTCCCGCCCACGCCGCCCGAGATGATCGACCGTGGATACGACGAGTTCGCCGAGCGGTGGGGGCCGATCCTCGATGTGTTCCAGAAAGAGGGCGTCGCGTTCGCGCTCGAGGTGCATCCGTCGGAGATCGCGTACGACCTGATCACCGCGGGGCGTGCGTTGCGCGCGGTGAACAACCACCCCTCGTTCGGATTCAATTTCGATCCGTCGCACTTCCATTGGCAGGGGATCGACCCCGCGGTGTTCGTGGAAGAGTTCGGCGCGCGGATCTTCCATTGTCATATGAAGGACGCTGCGGTCTATCACGATGGCCGGCGATCAATCCTCGGAGGGCACATGCAGTTCGGGGATGCGCGGCGGGCGTGGGACTTCCGCTCGCCCGGGCGGGGAGAGGTCGACTTCGAGCGTGTGATCCGCGCGCTGAACCGTGTCGGGTACGCCGGCCCGCTCTCGGTCGAGTGGGAAGATCCGGACATGGCGCGCGAGCACGGCGCCGCGGAGGCGGTGGATTTTGTGAGGGGGCTGCAGTTCCCGGCGTCGGGCGGTGCGTTCGACAGCGCGTTCGCGGAATGATCGAGGAAGGAGCGGGAACGATGCGCGATCGCGTGCGGTGGGGGATGGTCGGGGGCGGGGCGGGCGCGTTCATTGGCGCGGTGCATCGCGCGGCGGCCGCGCTTGACGGGAAATACGAACTCTGCGCTGGGGCGATGTCGAGCGAGCCCGAGCGTGCGAAGAGATCAGCGCACGCGATCGGAATTCCTGAGGACCGCGCATACGGGTCGTGGCGCGAGATGGTCGAGCGCGAGTCGAAGCGGCCCGTCGGCGAACGGATCGAACTCGTGTCGATCGTCACGCCCAACGCGACGCACCACGAGATCGCGCGGGCGTTCATCGACGCGGGAGTTCATGTGCTGATCGACAAGCCAATGACGACGACGGTCGAGCACGCGCGAGATCTCGTGAACGCGGTCGAGCGCGCGGGGGTGATCGGCGCGGTGATGTACACCTACTCGGGTTACCCGCTCGTGCGCGAGATGGCCGACATGGTGCGCCAAGGAAAGGTGGGGGCGGTTCGCCGCGTGCTTGTGGAGTACCACCAGGGCTGGCTTGCGACGCCCATCGAGCGTGAGGGACAGAAGCAGGCCTCGTGGCGTGCGGACCCGAAGCAGGCGGGCGCGGGCGGCGCGATCGGCGACATCGGCACGCACGCTGAGCACCTGCTCCGGTTCGTGACCGGGCTGGAGATTGAGTCGCTCTACGGCGAACTGAACTCGTTCGTGCCGGGGCGCGAACTCGACGACGACGCGGCGGCGATGCTCCGACTTTCGGGCGGCGCACGCGCGACGCTGACGGCGTCGCAGGTGTGCGTGGGTGAGGAGAACAACCTGAGCATTCGCGTGCACGGATCGACGGGGTCGCTTCGGTGGCGCCAGGAAGCGCCGAACGAATTGGAGTTCAGGACGCTCGACGGAACACGGCGAGTGATCACGCGCGGGTCGGAGGGGCTCGGCGGTGGGGCGCAGCGCGGGACGCGACTGCCGACGGGTCACCCGGAGGGATTCATCGAAGCGTTCGCGAACATCTACGCGGATGTCGCGGGCGCGGTGGTGGCGCAGCGTGCGGGAGGTCGCGTTGATCTTGCGAATGCGTCGTTCCCCACGGTGCACGACGGCCTGCGCGGCGTGGAGTTCGTGGAGCGGATGAAGCGCAGCGCGGAGACGGCGTCGTGGGTCTGATCGGTGGTCAGCGCAGCGAGTAGAACCCGCCGCCCGCGTCGCGGAGTTGGCCCTTCACGGCGAGCGCGACCCAGACCTCGCGGGGGAACTCGGTGGGCGGGATGATGGCGTCGATCTCGGACTTGCGGCCCCCGGTGAGTTGGCGGCCGCCGAGTTTGGACTCGTCGGCGAGGCGCATCACCTTGAGTCGTTTCTTGAAGGCGCGGAGCGCGTGCTCGAGTTCGGATTCGGGGATCGAGTCGTCGGCGGCGACCTCGGGCGCGGGCGCTTCGAGGTGCGTCACCAGCGCATCCAGCGCGTCGATGTCGCGGGCGTCGCACGCGGCGTTCGCTCGATTCGGATCGACGGGCATGCGGCCGAGGAGGCGTTGCACGAGCGCCCAGCCCTCATCGGTCTTGCGGGAAGGCGGAGCGGCGCGGAGTTCGCCGACCATCTGACGGAGTTTCTGGACGGCGTTCATAGAGAGATGGTATCGGAGCGCGCAGA
Source organism: uncultured Phycisphaeraceae bacterium (assembly GCA_964350875.1). Lineage (GTDB taxonomy): Bacteria > Planctomycetota > Phycisphaerae > Phycisphaerales > UBA1924 > JAHBXC01. Next base: position 20,716 of record CAYGLT010000015.1, read on the forward strand.
AAAAAAAGGAAGGGCTCGACGGGGAGCCCTTCCTCGAGTGCGTTCGTACGCGGGTGTCTCAGGCGCGGCGACGCCGGGCGGCGGCGAAACCGCCGAGGCCGAGAAGGGCCGCGGAGGCCGGCGTGGGGATCCACACGAGGCCGAGGTAGTTGCCCGAGCCGAGGGCGCCCACGATGGTGGCTTCGCCCGTGGTGAGGTTCATGGTGTAGAGGTTGTCGGTGGTGTTGTCGACCATGTACATGATGCCGTTGGCGGCGTTGTACGCGAGGCCGTTGGGGTTGGTCGAGTTGAGGAGCGGGCCGATGAGCGTGGCCGCGCCGGTGCCGACATCCACGCTGTAGAAACTGTCGGCGCCGCTGTTGGTGGCGTACATGGTGTTGGTGTCGGAGTTGTAGCCGAGGTTCGTGAACGACGAGAGGCCGTTGTTGCCGACGAAGTTGGCGACGCCGGTGCCGGTGTTCACGGTGTAGAAGTTGCCGGCGGTGGTGCCGCCGCCGGACGCGCCGTAGAGCGTGCCGGTGCTGGAGTCCCACTCGAGGCCGTGCATGACGATGCCCGAGTCGCCGTAGGCGCCGACGAGCGTCGCCTGAAGCGTGTTGATGTCGAGGGTGAAGAGCGAGTCGAGGCTGGTCGAGGTCAGGTAGAGCGTGCCGGTGGAGCCGTCGTAGGCGAGACCGCCGGTCGTGCCGGCGTTGCTGGAGACCTGGCCGATGTTCATGGCGGCGCCGGTCATCATGTCGACATCGTAAAAGTTGCGGGCGCTGTCGATGGCGAACAGACGGCCCTGCGCGAACGCGGCGCTCGAAAGCGTGAGCGCAGCAACGGACAGCAATGCGAGTTTCTTCATGTTCTTTCCTCCTGATTCCGTGCGGCGGGGGCCGCCGCACGAAGGTGACGCGTTTGCCGCATTCCCCAATGCGGGCCCGTAGGCGGGTCCATGGTACAGGGAGCCGGAGAAAACCCCAAGCGGAATCGGCGATTCCGTAAGCCCGTGTCCGCAAGAGGCTTGTGCTCCAAAACGGCAGCGGGCCGCCCGAGGTGGGCGGCCCGTGCGACAGTTGAAGGGTGTCGGATCAGCGGCTCGCCCACCAGCCGTGCTTCTCGGCGTGGTACTCCACGAACTCGGTGATCTCGGCAACGCGGTCGACATGCGTGATCGTTTCGCTCTCGGCGGACCACATCGGAGTCCAGGACGAAGTGTCCCAGACCACGACCTCGACGCCGTAGGTCACGAAGTCGTCCCAGTCTGACCAGTCGCGCACCACGACATCACCCAGGCGGTCCGTCTCGGTGATGCGGTACTCATCGACCTTGCGGATGTCATCGATGCGGAAGGGGCGGACCGTGATGACGGCCTGCTTGTTGTTGTTCCTGACCCACGAGGAGAAATCGCTCCAGCGCTCCGTGCGGAGGTTCAGCCCGATGTCGGCGCTTGGGGTCGCGCGCACGAAGTGGTCGTTCAGTTCTGCCGCGATCTTGTCCTCGAGTTTCACGCGCTGGTCGATGTCGGAATCGAACACAATGACGAGCACATTCTTGTACTCGAGGGGTCGATCGACCTCTCGTTCCCATGTCGATGCCGTCTCGGGCCGACTGGCGCATCCGCCAAGCATGAGCGAGCCGAGGAGGAGGCCGCAGGCGAGTCGAGTGTTCATGGTCCCTGTTCTCCGTCTGTGTATCGAAGCGTTGCCGGGGCGCACGGTCCGCCGACAGCAGACGGCCTCAGCGTAACAGTAAATGAGATCGGTTGCACTCATGGACCGGAGAGAGTGCGCGCAAGAAAGGAGCCGCACAGTCTGGCTGCGCGGCTCCTTTGGTGTGGTCGGATGGAAAGGTCGCTCAGTTATCCAGTTGCTTGAGCATCACCTCGACGGCCTTCTCGATCTGGGTGTCGCGGCCCTGGGCGGCGAGTTCGGGCGGGATCGCAACCTTGTGCGTGGGCTGGAGTTCGCTGTTCTCGAGGTATTCCCCGTTCGCGCCCTTTGTGCCGACCTGGGGGATGCCGAAGATGAGGTCGCCCGTGTGCAGGCGCTCCCACCACACGGCGGTCGCGGTCCCGGGGACGGGCATGCCGACGGTGTCGCCGATCTCCAGTTCCGTGTACACCCACGGGAAGAAGTGGGCGTCGGAGTAGTTGCCTTCGCTCATGACCACGATCGAGGGCTTGGTCCAGCGTGTGGCGGAGTCGCCCTGGTAGCGCCGCGTGTTCGACGCGTCGTTTCGGGGGTAGAGATCGACATAGTTCGTGCCGGTGAGGAAGGTGACGAGGTCGTCGTGGAGCCAGCCGCCGCCGTTGAAGCGGGTGTCGACGATGATGGCTTCCTTGTCGAAGTTTCGGCCGAGGACCTCGGCGTAGAAGTCGCGGAACGAGGCGTCGTTCATGCCTCGGACATGCATGTAGCCGATGCGGCCGTTGGAGAGTTGCTCGACGAGATCGCGCCGCGCGCGGACCCAGCGGTCGTAGAGCAGGTTGCTCTCGGCGCCGGTGGAGATCGGGCGGACGACGACATCGCGGGTCTCGCCGTCGGCGTTGACGATGGTGAGGCGTGTGCGGTCGCCCGACTTGCCGTCGAGGAGCGCGAAGTAGTTGGCTTCGTCGTTGATCTCGACTCCGTCGATGTGGGTGATGACATCGCCGGCGTTCACGCCGAGGTTGGCGCGGTCGAGCGGGCCGTTGTCGATGACCTCGACGATGCGCATGCCGTCGCCGTTGTAGCGGTTGTCGAAGAAGGCGCCGAGCGCGGAGGTGCTGGCGTCGCCCGGCTTCCCGCCCGGGCGGTAGCGGCCGCCGGTGTGGGAGGCGTTGAGTTCGCCGAGGATCTCCGAGAGGAGGACGGCGAAGTCACGGTTGTTGGTGACGCCGTCGAGTTTGGGCTCGTACTGGTCGCGGTAGAACTCCCAGTCCACGCCGTGCATGTCCTTGCGGTAGAACTTCTCCTTGGTCTGGCGCCAGACATGGGAGAAGAGGTGGTCGCGCTCGGCGTCGCCGTCGATGTCGAGTTCGGCGGAGAACCCGATGGGCTTCTTGTCGCCCGAGGACGCGTCGATCTTGGAGAGCGAGCCGTTGGCGAGGACATAGATGTTCTTGCCGTCTTCGGAGATCTGCATGCTGGCGCTGCCGGCGCCGAGTTTCGAGAGGATCTTCGTGGACTCCTCGCGGAAGTCGCGGACCCAGAGGTCGTAGCCCTTCTCGAATCGGGCGAGGTAGAAGAGTTTGCTGCCGTCGTCGTTGAGCGCGAAGTCGGCGAGGTCGGACGAGTGCATGGTCAGGCGCTGCGTGCGTGACTCGATGCCTTCCCAGTCGATCTCGATGGGCTCGACCTTCTTCTCCTCGTCCTTCTTCTC
>CAYGLT010000015.1:24160-44578 GCA_964350875.1 uncultured Phycisphaeraceae bacterium
CCTTCTCGTCGTCCTTCTTCTCTTTGTCTTCGTCCTTCTTTTTCTTCTCGTCGAGTTCCTTCTGGAGTTCGTACTCCTCCTTGGAGAGGCGGAACTTGTCGAAGGCGTCCTGGGTGAGGAATCCGGCGATGACATCGCTCTCGGAGCCCCACGATCCGTGGGCGCGCTCGCCGTAGCGGTCGCTGGCCCAGATCACGGCGCCGCCGTTCATGGCGAAGCGCGGGGCGTACTCGCTGTACCCGGAGTTGGCGATGTCGGTGGGGCCGGTCTTGCCGTCGGCGGAGACGATGCCGATGTTCTCGTAGAAGATGCGGCCGCGGCTGGCGAACTGGACGGCGAGCCAGAGGCTGTCGGGCGACCAACTGAACCAGTGATCGCCGTCGGAATACGAGTAGTACTGATCGCCCGGGAGCGCGACGACGGATTCCTTCGTTTCGATGTCGAAGACGCGGACCTCGTTGCGGTCGTGGAGGTAGCCGATTTTCTTGCCATCGGGCGAGTAGGCGGGCTGGAACTCCTGCGCGTCGGTGGCGATGAGGGGCTTCTCGTCGATCTTGGTGGCGCTGAAGAAGTAGAGTTCGTCCTCGTCGGCGATGGTGGCCTGGTAGATGTTCCACGAGCCGTCGCGCTCGCCCGCGTAGATGATCGAACGACCATCGGGCGCGAAGTCGACGGAGCGTTCCTGCTCGGGCGTGTTGGTGATGCGGCGGGTTGTGGAGAATTCGGTCGAGGTCACGAAGACATCGCCGCGGACGACGAAGGCGACCTCTTTGCCGCTCTTGGAGACGGAGAAGTCCGTCGCGCCGGAACTCTCGCGGTCGCTGCGCGTGTCTGCGGGGACATCGACGGCGATGGCGATGTCGAGTTTCTCGGCGGGGCGGCCGCGGCGCATGACATAGATGTCGCCGTGCCAGGAGAACGCGGCGTCGCCGTTGTCGGCGAGTGAGAGGTCGCGGACGGGGTGGTGCTCGAAAGTGGTGAGTTGCTCGGCCTGCGCGCCGGCGCGTGCGGGCATGCGGAAGACATTCTGGTCGCCGTTACGCTCGGAAAGGAAGACGATGGCGTCGCCGCCGCGATCGAAGTGGGGGTCGCGGTCTTCACCGGGGAAGTCGGTGATCTTGATGTGCTCGCCCGAGTTGGTGTCGAGGATCCAGATGTCGCGCGCGACGGACGCGGTGTGGTGCTTGCGCAGTTCGTCCTCGTATCCCTTGCGGTCTTCGTAGACCATGCGCGATCCGTTCGCGTTGTAGCGAGCGTTGAGCGCGGGGGTGGTGAGGATCATCTCGGGCGTGCCGCCGTCGACGGAGACTTTGTAGAGTTCACTCAGCACGCCGCTGGGGAAGAGCGATGACTTCACATCGTCGGTGCGCGACGAGGAGAAGATCACGGCGGCGCCGTCGGGAGTGAAGTCGGTCGGGGTGTCGCCTGCGGAGTGGAAGGTGAGGCGCGTGGCGGTTCCGCCCGTCGCGGGCATGATGAAGACATCGTCGTTGCCGTGACGGTCGGAGGCGAACGCGATCATCGAACCGTCGGGAGACCAGACGGGGCTGGACTCGTACGCGGGTGAGACGGTGAGCGGGATGGCGCGGCCTCCCGAGGCGGGGACGGTGTAGAGGTCGCCGCCGTGCGCGAAGATGACGGTCTTGCCGTCGGGAGAGATCGCGGCGTTGCGGAACCAGTTCGGAGAGACCTCCTGAGCCGAAGCGGCGGCGCCGGTCGCGGCGAGGAGCGCTGTGAGGAGGATCGCGGATCGCGGGTGATTCATCGCGTGTGTGTCCTTTCGGGATGGAACTAGACCCGCCGAGGGAGGCGGCAGGGGGGACAATCTTCCCAGAAAGTGGCGGGCGGGGCAACACCCTTCGCCGAGCCCGGGAGAGGCCCGGATCAGCGGATCGCGAGACTCAGCGCGGTGGTGTCGTCGCGCTCGAAGGGGGCGCCCTCGCAATGCTGGTTGAGGGCGTCGAAGAGCGAGGCGATGTCCGAACTGTGGTCGGGCTGGCCGCGGAGCGCGTCGAGCGAGCGTTCGACGCCGAAGAGGACGCGATCGACGGAGTGTCCTTCGGCGACGCCGTCGGAGAACATGATGAGCCGCGATATTCCGTCGAGCGGGAAAGAGGACCGCTCGTAGCCGAAAGACGCGTCGATGCCGATGGGGATGCCGCCCTTGCACGAGAGCGTGCGCGGCTCGTTCTTGGCGTCGATGGCCATGATGTAGCCGTGCCCGGCGTCCACGACATCGAGTTGGTTCTTCTCGCGATCGACGAGGAGGATCGCGAGTGTGACGAAGTCGTTCTCGGCGGAGATGTGCGCGATGTGGTCGTTGAGCGAGTGGGCTGCGGCGAGGATGTCGGCGCCGGCCTGGAGCGAGGTCTGGAGCGCGCTCTGTGTCGCGGCCATCAGGATCGAGGCGGCCATGCCCTTGCCCGAGACATCGCCCAGGAACGCCGCGGCGCGGCCGGGTCCGAGGGGCACGACGCCCGCGAGGTCGCCCGCGACGAAACGGCCCGGCTCCGAGCGCAGCGCGTAATGGAACGCTTCGGTCTCGCCGAGCGACTTGGGCATGAGCAGTTGCTGCACGCGGCGGGCGGCGTGGAGTTCGTCCTCGATCTGGCGCTGCCGCGTTTGGAGTTGCTCACGCGCGAGGCGCTCCATCGCGAGGCCGGCGGTGCGCGCGAGCGCGTCGAGGAGGAGTGCGCTGTCTTCGGTCTGGGCGGCGTCGCGGGTGGAATCGAGGTAGAGGAAGAGTTGTTCGCCGCCGCACCGGAAGGGCATGCAGACGCCCTGGCGGACGCCGCGGTCGATGATGCTCTGCGCCTGCCCGAGTGCCATGAGGTCGCTGACCTCGACGGCGGTTCCTTCGGCGGCGGCGGCGAGGAGCGTGCGCGAGACGGGTTCTTCCACGCCTTGGCCGTCGGACGCGACGATGTCTGCGCGGTCTGCGGCGCCCTGCCTGAGCACGAGTGCGCGGCGGAAGGGTCCGCCCTTGCGGGCGGCGACGGCGAGGTGCGACGCGACCTTCTCCGGGTCGTCGGCGGACGCGGCGAACTCGATGGCCTCGAGGAGGATGTCGAGGTGCTGGCGCGCCATCTCGCGGCCGAGCACGATGGACTTGGTGACGCCGGTGCTGTCGTCGTCGTCCACGAGCGCGAGCGTCGCGTGGTACTCGTCGATTTTGGAGGAGGTTTCCTGGCCCTCGCTCTCGACGCGGAAGGCCCACGGCCCGACCTGAACGATGTCGCCCGGCTTCAGGGTAGTGGGGGATTCGGGGGCGATGCGTCCGCCGTTGACCCATGTGCCGTGGCGGCTGGAGAGGTCGCGGATGAGCCAGACCTGTCTGCCCGGGGTGAAGGAGGCGTGCCGGCGGGAGAGTTGGGGGTGCGCGAGGGTGATGTCGCACTGGGAACTGCGTCCGAGCACGAGAGGGCCGCTCGGGTCGAGATGGATCCTGTCGGTGGGGGGCCCGCTGATGGGGACCAGGTCGACGGGCAGCATCAGCGAGGAGGTTGCGGGCATCGCGGGATTGTGACGCAAGAATCAGCGCAGGTCGAGTTGGTCGGCCCGGGTGAGGACCTGATTGATCGTGGCGCGGAGGGCGCCTTCGTCGCCGCGTGCGATGCCGCGTGATTCGATGTCGGCGACCGCCGCGAGGGTGTTCTCGGAGTAGAGGCGTGCCCTTTCGAGCGCCCTGGTGCGTGCGGCGTCGTTCGGGGCCGCCTCGGCCTGGCTGAGCGAGGCCCTCGCGAGGAGCGAGAGCGTGTAGCACAGGTCGCGCTGGTAGGTGGCGTTGGCGGGGTCGCGGTCGCGGAGCGAGACGGCGATTCGTTCGGACATCTCGAGTTGGGTTATCGCCTCGGAGGGCTTGTTCTGCTCGAGGAGCATCGCGGCGAGGCGGTTGCGCTGGAGGTTGACGGTGCGCAACTGGGACGCGCTGTCGGGCGATTCGTTCGCGAGGCGGACGGTGGCATCGACGGTCTCGCGCTGGAGTCGGAGGGCGTCGTCGGCGTTGCCAACGGTGTAGGCGATCTCGGCGAGTTTGCCGCGATAGATCACGGAGTCGCGGCGGAAGCGCGCGTCGTTGGGATCTTCACGGATGAGCGCGTCGGCGAGGTCGTTGGCCTCGGTGAGCGACTTGATCGCGCCGTCGGTGTCGCCGGCTTCGATCTGGGTGGTGGCGAGGGAGTAGAGCGCGACGCCCAGATCGCGCTTCTGTCGCGGGCCTTCGGGTGAGGCGGCGGCGAGCGCGCGGCGCTGCGCGATGGCGGCGTCGAAGCGGCGGCGGCTCTCGGTGAGATCGCCGTTCCTTCTCGCGAGATCGCCCAGCGCGACGAGCGCGACGGTTCGGTCGCGCTGTGATGCCTCATCGTTGGGCATCGAGAGCAACGCTTCATCCGCGGCGACGAGCGCGGCCTGATACGAGGTCTGTGCGCTCGCGTTGCGTTCCATGCGGTCGAGGGTCTGGCCGGCGGACAACGAGGCGGCGAGGAGTTTGCGTGCGCTCTCATGGGTGCGTTCGGACGCGGGGATCGAGAGCATGAGGCTCTCGGCGCGCTGGTAGTTGGTGAGCGCGCCTTCGGTGGCGTCGGTGTCGCGGAGCATGTCGCCGACCTTGATGAGGGCGGACGCGGTGGACGCGATGAGTCGCTGGTTCTCCGGGTCGTTCTTGAGGAGCGCTTCGCGGTTGCGCAGGGCGACCTGATACTGCTCGAGCGCCGCGCCGCGGTCGGCGCTGCTGCCCGAGCGGACGCCGCCCAGCGCGTCGCCCAGGCGTTCGCGGACGATGCTGAGATCGAACTGGAGGGCGGCGTCGGCGGGGTACTCGGTCTCGAGTTCCTCGAGGCGGATCTTGGACTCGCCGAAGAGGAGTTGGCGGGCTTCCGTCGAGCCGCGCGTCTGCATGGCGGTGTCGACTTCTGCGGCGAGTGTGGACAGCACTTCGCGGAGGTCGCCCGCGAGGCGGTCGGCGTTCTCGCGCTGGACGGTTTCGGCGGCGAGCGCGAGGTTGGCCTCACGCGCGTAGTAGGTTGTTCCGGCCAGCCCGAGGAGGAGGGCGACGGCGATGAGCGATGCGGCCGTGACCGATGCGCGGTGGCGGTGGACGAATTTGCGAGCGCGGTAACTGACGGTGTCCGGGCGTGCGGTGACCGGGAAGCCGTCGATGTGGCGCTGGATGTCCTGCGCGAACTGTTCGGCGGAGGGGTAGCGGCGACCGGGTTCCTTGCGCAGCGCTTTGAGGACGATGTTGTCGAGGTCGCCGGTGAGTTTGCGCGCGAGGCGTTCGTTGTCGCGCTTGCTGGGCCCGGTGACGATGGTCGTCGCGGCGGCGACGCGCGAGGGCGTGCTCTGCGCCGTGGACGGTCCGGAGGGCGGCGCGGAAGCGGCCGCGGACGAGGGCGAGCGTGTCCCGATCGCTTCGACGCGCGTGACGGCGGTGCTGGGGCGCTCGGGCGGCTCTTCACAGACGATGCGGCGGACTTCGTCGAGCACGCGGCTCGGGATGCGGTAGGGGCGCTTTCCCGTGAGGAGTTCGAAGAGGACGACGCCAAGCGAGTAGATGTCGGAGGAGGTGGAGATGTTGTCGCCGCGCACCTGTTCGGGGCTGGCGTATTCGGGGGTCATGAGCCGCACATAGGCGGCGGTGGGCTCGTATTCGACGGGTGAGAGGTTGGGGTTGAGGAGTTTGGCGATGCCGAAGTCGACGAGTTTGGGGTCGCCGTTATCGGTGACGAGGATGTTGCCCGGCTTGATGTCGCGGTGAACGACGAGGTTCTGGTGCGCGAACTGGACGGCGTCGCAGACCTTTTTGAAGAGTTCGAGGCGGTCGCGGATCGAGAGCCGCTTCTCGTCGCAATAGCGGTCGAGAGGGCGGCCCTTGATGTGCTCCATGACGAAGTACGGGCGGCCGTCGTCGGTTGCTCCCGCGTCGAGGAGGCGGGCGATGTTGGGATGGTCGAGCGCGGCGAGGAGTTGCCGTTCGAGTTCGAAGCGGCGCAGGAGGTCGTCGGTGTCCATCCCTCGCTTGAGGACTTTCACCGCGACGCGCGTGCGCACGCCGGCGGATTCCTTGGCGGCCAGATAGACCACGCCGACGCCGCCCCGACCGATCTCCTCGAGGATGCGGTACGGGCCGATCTGCTCGGGCATGGGATCGACGCCGGCGGTCGAAGGCCCGAATCGTGAGTCGGGGCTGTGCGACAGGGGTTCGGTTTCGAACTCGTCGGGCTCGTTGCGCCCCGGGATCGGGGTGTCGTCGGCCATGTTGCGGCTTCCTCGAGCGGGGGATGCTGTCCGCGCTACGGACAGGTCACGCCGAATTGCGTGAGCAGTGTGTTCAGGTCTTCGAAATCAACCACGCCGTCGAAGTCGAAGTCGGCGAGCAGGGCTTCTCCGACGGTTCCGTAGACGGCGAGCAATTCGCTGAGGTCTTTGAAGCCGACGAAGCGGTCGCCGTCGATGTCGCCCGGGCACGGGGTGAGCCCGATGGCCAAGAATGAAGTTAGGATACCTGGGGGGCCTGGGGGGGCGCTGACGGCAACGAGGTCCTCGAGGCCGTCGGCGTTGAGGTCGGCGGCGGCCACCGAAACGGGACCTTGGGTGACGCTGAGATCGATGGGATCGGCGAAGAGTCCGTTGCCGAGATTGCGAAGCAAGGAGATGGTGTTGCCCGCCGCGTTGGCGGTGGTGATGTCCTTGCGGGCGAGGCTGAAGAAACTCGCGGCGTCGATGGAGACGGGGTCTGCGCCGGTGGGGGTGATGTCGGTCACGAAGAGGCCGAGCCATCCCGGCTTGCCCTGGCCGAGATTGGCGAGGGCGGTGACGGTGTTGGTGACGCTGTCGGCGGTGGCGACATCGAGGTCCCCGTCGTTGTCGAAGTCGAAGAGGACGAGCGCGACGGGTTCGCTGCCCGGAAGGCCGGCGGGGAAGTCGATGCGGTCGTTGAGATCGAAGAGTTCCTTGCCGTCGCTCTGCTGAAGGATGACGACGACCGTGCCAGCGGCGCGGTCCGTGTAGACGAGATCGGAGAGGCCGTCGCCGTCGAGGTCGCCCAGCGCGACGCGCGTGGGTTCGCCGCCCGCTTCGAGGACGAGGGGCGGATCGAAACCGGTGGCGTTGCCTTCGGCGACGCCGACGAGCCCGTTGGCGGTCGAGACATACGCGATGTCGGTGAAGCCGATGGCGAAGCCGCCGAGGTCGTCTTTGACATTGTCGAGGTCGCCCGGCTGGACATCGTCCTGGCCGAAGTCGTCGAGGATGGTGTTGGCGGCCGAGAATCCGCCCATACCGTCGCCGAGGAAGAACTCGGAGCCGGGGTCTTTGCCGCCTCCGCCGCCCGGGATGGCGATGAGGATGTCGGTGAATCCGTCGTTGTTGAGATCAACGGCTTCGGTCTTGCTCGGCGCGCCGCTCGCGGGGAGTTCGTCGGGCTGCGCGAAGCCGTTCCAGTTGCCGTTTGCGGCGCCGCGCGGGATGCCTCCCGAGTTGACGCCGAGGTTGCGGAAGTAGAAGAGGCTGGCGCTGAGCGCGTCGGTGACGACGACATCGGGGTAGATGTCGGCGTCGAAGAAACCGGCCGTGATGTCGGTGGGCTGGAGGCCTACGGGCTGCTCGATTCCGGGCTCAAACGGCGAGGAAAGTTCGAGTTCCCAAGTATCAACGAGGAGGTTGGCGTCGGGGCTCACGCCGCCGAAGAGCACGGCGACGCCGCGCTCGGAGTCGTACGCGGCCTTGCCGCCGGTGCGCGGCGTGGGGCCTGCGGAATCGATGATGTTCCAGTTGGTGCCGGTCCATTCCCAGGTCTGCGCGACTTCAACACCGTCGTCCTGAGGAAGTCCGCCGACGAGGACGACGCGGCCGCGGCCTTCGTCGAAGAACATCGATTGTCCGGAACGGGGCGACGGGCCGAGGAGGGTGTAGAGCGACCAGTCCTCTCCGTCGAAGGCCCATGTCTGGTTGCTCGGGCCGTTGGCGGTTGTTCCGCCGTAGAGGAGGACGACGCCGAGAATGGGGTCGTACGCCATGGCGTGTCCGGTGCGCGGGCTCGGCGCGTGGTCGGTCACGACGGGCCCCCAGCCTTCTCCGTTCCAAACCCATGTGTCGCCGAGCAAGCCGTTGTCGTTCTGCCCGCCGAAGAGGACGATGAAGTCGTACGGGTCGAGATACGCGAGCGCGGCGTCGGCGCGCGCAGGCGGCGCGAACTGACCGCCGTTGTCGACCAGACGGAAGCCAAGCCCGTTGAAGGTGAGCGTCTGGTTCGAGTATTCACCGTTGACGACGCCGCCGAAGATCAGCGAGTGCGATCGGGCGGTGTTTCCGGTGGCGGCGAAGCGCGTGGGTTTCGCGAGGCCGGGCGGGTCGGTGAAGAGCGCTGGCGCGGTGACATGCGTCCATGTTGCGCCGTCGAACCGGAACACGCTGTCGACGAGCGGGAGGGCGGGTGAGCCGGCAAGAAGGACAACGCCGTGCGCGGCGTTGCGCACCATCGCGCCTCCGAACGGGGCGGGCGGAGACGAGGGTGTCTGGATCTGCGTCCACACATCGGGGGCGTTGTTGCCTGCGAGCGCGCCGGCGGCGGTGATGCCGATGGCGAGCACGCCTTGCGCGCTGGCACGAAGGGTCCGGTTGTTCACAAATCATCCTCCTTAGCAGACAGCATACCTGCCGCATTCAGAGGAACGATCCGAATTTTCGCTTGTTTCGCGGAGGAACCCACATTGTGCAAAGCGTTGATTGGGGACGAAGTGGAAAAGAAAAAGAGGCCGGACCACGCATCACGGCGTGATCCGGCCCGAGAGAGCACGTTCTCGGTCCCGGCTATTGGTGAAAGCCCGGGGTTCAGCGACGGCGGCGGATCGCGGCGAGGCCGCCCAGTCCGAGGAGAGCGCCGGTGGCGGGGGTCGGGATGGTCAGCGACCAGCCGACCGCGCCCGGCGTAGCCCCGCGGCCCATGCCGACGATGGTGCGGCCGTCGGCCGAGATGCCGAGCGGGAGCGACATGACGACGCCCTGGGTGTCAATGCCGAGCGACTCGGCGTAGGCGTTCAGGTTCATCATGCCGAGGTCTTCGGTCCAGATGAAGCCTTGGCCGAAGAGGGCGGGACCGAAGGGACGGTCGTACCCGACGACGACCGAGCCGTCGGCGGAGACATCGGTGGCCGCGCCGCGGAAGGTGGGGCTGAGGTGGCCGAGGTTCTGCAGGCCGGTGGCTTCGCTCCAGCGCCATGCCTCCCAGCCGTTGACGGAGACGCCGGAGCCGACAGCCCAGTTTCCGTCATCGGAGAGGGCCTGGACTTCACCGATGCGCTCGCCGGCGTCGTTGGTGATGAGCGTCTGGACGCCGTTGCGCCAGATCGCGCCTTGGCGGAAGCCGGACTCGGCGTCCTGCCAGCCGCCGACGACGGAACCGTCGAAGTTCGCGGCGTTGGCGCGGGTCGAACGGCCGTCGACGGTCGAACCAAGGTCCGTCATGCTTCCGCCTTCGTTCCACTGGACGGCGTGCGCGCCGCCCGCGTTGAGCCACCCGAGGCCGACGACCGACTGGCCGTTGCCCGAGATGCCCCAGCCGGACGAAGTGCTGTTGCCGGACGATCCGCCGAGGTTGCCGAGGAGCGTCCACTGACCGGTGGTGCGGTCATAGCGGCCCATCTGGCCAAGGTTGTCGGAGGGATCGAGCAGGGTGCCGCCGATGTAGCGGCCGTCGTGCGAGATCGAGGGCTGGCCGCCGTACGGGGTGGGGTCTGCGCCGCCGATGCTGACGATTCCGGTGGACTGGGTCCAGACGAAGTACTGGCCGTTGAAGAGCCCGGTGATGACCGAGCCGTCGGCGCTGACGGCGGAAGACTCGACATCCGCGCCGAGGTTGATGAATCCGTTGGGGCGTCCGGCAAGGGCGGCGGTGGTGGCGGCGAGGGCCGCGGCGGCGATGAGTGCGTTGCGCATGGTCATGGATCTTCTTCTCCTGGCGACCCAGCGGGTGACGAGTGGCGGCCTCGCGCCCGGCACATCGGGCGGAGGGTTGGGTCGTTCGGGGGCGAAGATAACCGGGGACTTTGATCCGTGCAACTGTTTGTGCAAACAATTCTGCAACTATTTGTGGACCCTGTTCCCAGCAGTCGATACATTGTCTCTGACCTCATGGAAGACAGTGCCTCTCACACAACTAGCCAGCCCCGCGAGGGTTCCGCCCAGCAGACTCGGAGTGGTCCGCCGTTCGAGGAGCATCTCACGGGGGCGTTCTCACGCCTGCGGGACTCGCTCCGTGGGGTGCTGATCGCCCTTGATGTCGATCAGGCCACCCCGCCCGAGGTCGCTCGGCGGCTGAAACTCAGCCGCAACCTCACCTGGAAGGTGTCGAAGGTGCTCGCGAGTTCTGACTTGCACGAGGCGCTCCAGCACCTCCCGGGAGAAGCGGGGATCGACCTGTTTCTCAGCGCGGCCGAGAGCGGGGGGGCGCCGACCGACACGATCCGTTCCGTGCGCGACGCGCGACGCGAACTGGACCGGGTCGTCGAGGTGCATGTCGGCGACCGGACGACGCTCGATCTCTATCTCGACGGGATGGCGGGCGGGGACAACGCGCGGCTCGAGCAGTCGCGCAAACTCGCGTTCCGCGGAAACTCGGGCATCTGGGGGTTGCAGGCGAAGTCGCGCATCACCGCGGCGTTCGTGATGCCCAGCGCCACCAAGGCGGACATGCTGGATATCGCGATGGTGGGGGGGATCAGCGGGCTGCGTCGATTGCGCCCCGAGGTGCGCTGGCCGTTGTTCCGTCCTCACGCGTACGACGAGAGCGGCGAGCCTCAGCCGAATCAACCCGAGGGGGAGGCGATCGACCCCGCGTTCAGCGCGCCCAACACGCCGCGACTGATCGGTGATTTCTGTTCCACCACCAACCCGCCGATCCGCGCTGTGCGCGACGCGCGTGGGTGGGTGTACGAACTCATGGAAGGCCGCGTCGGAAACACCGGCGCGTTCACCTGCTTCTTCGGTTCGATCTACCGCAACTCAGCGATGCGCTACGCCACGCCCGAAGACCACTCGGGCGAGTTCGCGTCGCAGATCACGCTGCCGTTCGAGCACCTCCAGTTCGACATGCTCGTGCACCGGGATCTGGAGTTCGCGATGAACCCCGAGGTGGTGACGGTCGGCCAGTTCGACGGGGCCTCACCGGTCGAGGGGGCGATGCTGGCGCCCATCGCGGACCGCGTGCGCGAACTCTCGGGCCGCCCGCCCCTGGTCTCGACACCGCTCGTGGACGGGTACGACCGGCTGGTCGAGAGGGTGCTCGGGGGGCTCGGGGGCAATCTGCGCGACTTCCGCGCGTTCCGCCTGACCGTGGCGTATCCCCCTATGCACGCGACAGTAAAGCTCCGTTTCCCGCTCCCGGCAAAGGATTGAGCGCGGCCACTCGACGAGCCCCGAAGAGGGGCCGATGATGGTCTGTGCGCCCGCCCCACTCCGAGTTCAGCGTTTCGCCGGTCTTCCGCATCGTTCAGACGAGCGCGGCCGATGTCCTCCCGGGCGAGGCCTACGAACTCCCCGAAGGCGCCGAGGCCGTCTCGCTCGGGCGCAGCCTCGACGCCGAGATCTGCATCCCCGACCCGTCGGTCTCGCGCGCTCACGCGCGCATCGCGCGGCGTGGACGGGTCTGGTTCGTCACGGACCTCGCGTCGCGCACCGGCACCACGCTGAACGGTGCGCCGCTCGCGCCGGGTGTGTCATCGCCGATCTATCCCGGGGACATGCTCGCGGTGGGCTCGACGACCCTGCGCATCGAGGGCAACGCGGAACTCCCCGCGTCGAGCGACCCGACCACGGTGGCGACGCTCGCCGACGACGAGTCGTCCGTGATGCGCGCGCCGACCTCGTCGACTTCGGTCGTTGCGCGGCTGCTCGACCTGCTCATCGCGCAGTCGCGGCGGCTGCAATCTTGCGAGGATCCGGCGCAGGTGCACGCCGCTCTGGCCGAAGCGGCGCAACTGGCGACGGGCTCGCGTCGCGCGATGGTGCTGAGGTCCGACTCGGCGGCGGAACATGTGGAAGCGCTGGCGTCGCTCCCGCCCGATGTGCATGCGAGCAAGCCCAGCCGAACGCTGCTCCGTCGCGCGATCGAGGACAACGCGCCGGTGATGCTGACCCAGCGCGAGTGCGACATGTCGGCGTCGCTGGCGGAGAACCGCGCCGTGGCCGCGTTGTGCACGCCCGTCGAGATCGGCGCCGCCAACGCCCTGCTGCTCTATCTGGAGAGTGACGAGCGTGACTCACCCCTGCGCGAAGAGGGCGCCGAGGTGTGCGTGGCGCTGGCGTCGCTTGCGGCGGGCGCGCTCGAACGCGTGCGCCAGCGTGATCTGGCGCACCGGCGCGAGCGGTTGGAGCGCGACCTCGTCGCGGCCCGCGAGGTCCAGTCGCTGATTTTCCCGAAGAAGGAAGGCGCCATCGGCGCCGTGCGGTACGCGTTCTCGGTCAACCCCGGCGCGTTCCTGGCGGGGGACCTGTTCGACGCGTTCCTGCTCGACGACGGCCGGGCCGCGGTCTTCCTGGGCGATGTGACGGGCGAGGGCGTGGACGCGGCCGTGCTGATGTCGAGCGCGGCGGCGGCGCTGCACTCGGCGCTGCTCGAGACGGGCGATGCTTCGCGCGCCGTCGAGCGAGCGAACGCGTATATCGCGGATCGTTCGCCGATGGACCGTTTCGTCTCGCTGTGGCTCGGGGTGTTCGACGCCGACGGCAAGGCGATGACCTATGTCGACGCCGGGCACGGGCACTGGTTCATCCGTTCGGGTCGTTCCGACAAGCGTCCCGGCGCGACCGGAATCCCGCTGGGCATCGACGAGAGCGCGAGGTATCGCGCGGAGCGCATCGAGTTCGCGCCCGGCGCGCGCGTTGTGGTCTACAGCGACGGGATGGTCGAGCAGCGATCGCCCTCGGGCGACCAGTACGGCGCCGATCGACTCGCCGAGTCGACCCGCTCGTCGCGCACCGTGAGCGACGATGTGCGGATGGCGTGCGATTCGCTCAAGGTGTTCGCGGGGACCGCGCAGTGGGACGACGACGCGTCGATCGCGTCGATCACTTCGCGGCCGAAGGAATAGCCTGTGTCGCCTCTTTCGCGGCGTGGAGCCGCTCGCGAGCGGTGACGCTGCGCGCGTGCTCCGCGCCGAATGTCGCGTCGAGCACGGGGATCGCCTCTTCGAGGAGCGCGACGGCGGCCCGCGGATCGCCCGACGCGGTCAGGCCCGTCGCGCGGTTGCTCTTGAACACGGCGACGAAGGGGTGGTTGGCGCCCGCGATCGAAGTCGCCCGATCGATCAGCGTGACGAACATCTCGTCGGCTTCCCCATACTTGCCGTTCTTCACGAGCAGCATCGCGAGGTTGTTCATCGGCGCAAGCACCTCGGGCGAGACCGCGCCGGAGAGCGACTCGATCGCGCGGATCGAGCGGCGGTACAGCGCCTCGGCCTCGTCGAGTTCGCCGCGTTCCTCGACGAGGTAGGCGAGCAGGTTGATCGCGGTGGCCGTCCTGGCGTGGGCGTCGCCGTAACGCGCGTAGTAACCCTCGAGCGAACTGCGCACGAGCGGTTCGGACTCGTCGAGCCGGCCCGAAACGAGGAGGACATTGGCGAGGTTCATCGCGGTGGCCGCCGTGTCGGGATGATCGGCCCCGAGCGTTCGGAGGCGTCCGTCGTAGGTCTCGCGAAAGAGTCGCTCGGATTCGTCGGCGGCGCCGGTGCGCGCGAGCGACGCCGCGAGGTTGTTCTTCGCGAACAGCGTCTGGGGATGATCGGCGCCGAGCAGGGCCGTGCGTCGCTCGACGATGGGTCGGAGTTGCTCGGCCGACGCCGCGTACTCGCCGAGATCGCGGAGCGCGGCGGCGTAGTTGTGCCGCGCGGTGATCGAGGTGTTGTCGTCGGTCCCGAGCACCCGCTCCGCGTGCTCGGCGGTGGCGAGGAAGAGCGCCATCGCCTCTTCCTGTCGGCCGGCCATGAACATGGAGTGGGCGACCTCGCCGTGGGCCTGGATGCTCTCGATGTTGTCGGCGCCGAGACGCGCGACGAGTTCGGCGTGCGCGGCCTGCGAGGCCTCCAGTGCCTGTTCCGCGTCGCCGCGCTGGAGCGCGAGCATGCCGGCGTACCGGCGCGCATCAATGGCGGGCTTCCAGCCCTGCTCGCCGAGCGGGGTCAGCAGGTCTTGCGCGGCCTGAAGGTTCGCGTGGGCCTTGTCGTAGACGCCCAGCCCGTAGTACGCGCGGCCGAGCGCGCCGCGCACGACGCCCTCGATGTACGGCTCGTCCGCGAGCGACTGATCGAGGGCGAGCGTGCGCTCTGCTTCGTCGAGCACATCGCGCACGCGGAGGTCCTCGCCCAGCGAACGCTCGGGGTCGGCGGAGGTCAGCATGTCAACCAGCAGCGCGTTGACGGCGCTGGAGGATCGCTCGGCGGCGACGGCGCGGTCGCGCTGGCGCGTCGCGATGACGGCCTGCGTGCTCGCGGCCACAACCCCGCCCGCGAGGGTCAGCACGATGAGGGCCGCGGCGACGGCGGCGCTCTTGTGTCTCTGCGCGAAGCGGGTCGCGATGTACCACGCGCTCGGCGCGCGGGCCGCGACGGGCTCGCTTCGCGTGAAGCGCTCGATGTCCGCGGCGAGTTCCTCCGCCGACTGGTAGCGCCGGTCGGGGTCGTGCGCGGTCGCGGTCGCGACGATCAGCGCCAGATCGCGCGGGAGCCCCGCGAACTGCGAGCGGTCGGTCGCGATGTCGCGCTCGCTCGCGCGGCGGAGCGCCTCGACGAAGGTTGAGGTGTGGCCGAGGTCGGGCTTGCGACCGGTGAGCGTTTCGAGCATCACCAGCCCGAGCGAGAACACATCGCTCCGGGTGTCGGCCTCGAGCGCGGCTCCCGACGCCTGCTCGGGGCTCATGTACGCGAGCGTGCCGAGCACGCTGCCCGCTTCGGTGACGGATTGCGCGTCGGCGTCCTCGAGCACGCGGGCGATGCCGAAGTCGAGGACCTTCACCTCGCCCTCGCTCGTGACGCGTGTGTTGCTGGGCTTGAGGTCGCGGTGGATCACGCCGCGCGTGTGCGCGTGGTGCACAGCGCGGCAGAGTTCGACGATCATCGCGAGCCGCTTGTCGAGCGACAGGTCGCGCTCGCGGGCGAAGTCGGCGATGGACGCGCCCTCGACGAACTCCATCGCGATGAAGGGCTGGGGCGGCGCGCCGGGGGCGAGCGACATCGAACCGGCGTCGAGGACGCGCGCGATGCCCGTGTGCTGGAGGCGACCCAGTGTGCGCGCCTCGCGCTCGAAGCGTTTGAGCGAGAGGGAACTCACGAGTCCGGGCCGGAGGAACTTCAACGCGACGCGCTGGCCGGTCGACGCCTGTTCCGCGAGGTAGACCAACCCCATGCCGCCTTCACCCAGCGACGAGAGCAGGCGGTACTTGGGCGTGGCGGTTTCGGGCGCACGCGGCGCGGCGGGCGTGGACGCGCCGGTGTCTTCGGTCGTGTCGGTCGATCCGCCCGGGATGGTCGCGCCGTCCTCGAGCGAGAGCAGGCGCTCGACCTCGCGGCGAAGCGAATCGTCGCCGTTGCACTCGGCGCGCAGCGCGGCGTCGCGCTCAACGGGCGCAAGGTCGGCGAGGCGACGGGCGATGTCCAGCGGTCGGGCGCGCACGGCGAAGCACCTCCACGAGAGGGGGAAGCATGCAGTCTAGTTTCGGCAAAAGCGAAAGACGGCCGCGGTTTCACGGCCGTCTTCGTCGAAAGGAGAGGTTATCGGTGTGGGTTATTCGGTCGGCAGAGCGCAGGACCCGCCGTGCTTGAGGTGGTAGTCCTGGTGGTACTCTTCGGCCTCCCAGAACTCGCCGCCGCCGAGGACGACCTGCGTCGCGATGGTCTTGCCAGCGAATCGCGGGTTGGACGACTGCTGCTCGGCGATGAACGCGTTGGCTTCGTCGCGCTGCTTCTCGTCGGCGGCGAAGATCGCGGAACGGTACTGGGGACCGATGTCCGGGCCCTGGCGGTTCACTTCGGTCGGGTTGTGGATCTTGAAGAACCACCCGAGCAGTTCACGGTACGACACGCGCGAGGGATCGAAGACGACGCGCACGGTCTCGGCGTGGCCGGTGTCGGTGTAGCAGACCTGCTTGTAGGTCGGGTTGTCGATGTTGCCGCCCATGTAGCCGCTCACGGCGTCGATGACGCCCGGGATCTGCTGGAGTCGGTCTTCGACGCCCCAGAAGCAGCCGCCCGCGAAGTAGGCGGTTTCGGTGTTGATCGGTCGGGCCATGGGCGGGAGTTCCGTTCCGTTCTCGGCGAATTCGAGCGATGCAGAGTTGAGGCAGAAGCGCAGGCCGGTGGGCGCAGGGCCGTCGTCGAACACATGGCCGAGGTGCGCGCCGCAACGGTTGCAGAGCAGTTCGATGCGCCGCATGCCGTAGGCGTTGTCCTCTTCGTAGCGGATGTGGTCGGTGTCGAAGGGGCGGAAGAAGGAGGGCCAGCCGGTGCCCGAGTCGAACTTGTGATCGCTTGAGAACAGGGGCAGGTCGCAGAGTTTGCAGATGTAGACGCCGTCCTTCTTGTTATCGAGAAGGTTGCCGCAGAACGCGGGCTCGGTGCCTTTCTTCAGAATGATCTGCGCATCCTCGGGCGACAGTGTCGCGGCGAGGGATTCGATCTTCTCGGCGCTGAGCGGGGTGATGTCGTGGCCTGACTTGGAGTACACGGGGGCTCCGGTGGTGTGGGAGGTCGTGGTCATGGTGCTTTCGTTCCTGGCGCCGCTCTGGGCGCGCGCGGACAGGGCGAACACGGCGCACCCCGCGCTCGCGAGAAAGAGCGCGGCGAAGAGGATCGGCTTGTGGAGGGCGCTGCGCATGCTCGGTCCTTTGGCGTGCGGATGTTCGGGTTCATCTTCCCGGATACCTTCGCCCAATACAACGCCCGGGAGTCAGAAAGTATTCCGACTCCGCGTTACGACAGCGGACCGACGAGTCTGGATGCCAGCATCGCGAGGCCAGGAGCATGAATTCGTGGGACTCGCTGCTGTGATCAGCGTCGGCGTCGGGCGAGGGCTGCGACGCCGAGCAGGGCGATCGAACCGGTCGCGGGGGCGGGGACATCGGGGATGAGCGTCAGGAAGACGGGCCCGTTGAGGCCGTTGGCGTCCCCGTCGATGAAGATGTCGATGAACGCGCCGGTCGTGGCGTTGAAGCGGTAGACATCGTGGGTGGTCGCGGAGGTGACATAGAGGTACTGGTCGTCGAAGACCATGCCGACGGGGGTGTCGAGCCCGCCCGCCTGGGGCGTGGTGAAGTTGTCGATGAACTCACCCGTGGACGCGTTGTACCGACGGACGGCGTCGGAGCCCTCGCTAGTGATGAAGAGTTCGTTGTTGTCGTTGAAGACGAGCACGCGAGGCCGCGTGATGAGGGCGTTGGGGATGAAGGTGTCGATGAACTCGCCGGTGGTTCCGTTGTAGCGCAGGATGCGTCCGTTGTTGTACGAGGGGACATAGAGGTTGCCGTCGGGCCCGAAGGTGATGCCGTTGTCGGCGCCGCTGAGCCCCCCCGAGCCGGGCGCGACGAAGTTGCCGATGAGTTCGCCGGTCTTGCCGTTGAACTTGACGACCTTGTTGCCAGAGAACGAGGCGACATAGATGTCGCCGTTGGCGTCCCAGGTCATGCCGGTGGGTGAGCCGAGGGTGGAGGCGCCGGGGCTGATGAACACATCGACGAGTTCGTAGGTCGCCGGGTCGTAGCGGACGATGCGGTTGTTGAGTTCGGAGGCGACATAGAGGAGACCATCGGGCCCGATGCGCGAAGCGAGCGGTCGGACGATGGTGGGGCGGCCCCCGAACGATCCGAGGTGCGCGCCGGTGTCGGCATCGAAGCGGACGATCGAGTCCGTGAAGAACGATGTCACGAGCAGTTCCCGCGCCTGTGAGGCCCCGGCGCAGAGGAAGAGCGTGGTCGCGAGCGCGAGGGTTGGACGGATCAGCATGTGAAAGATCTCCCTGTGTTCCTCGAAATACGGCACTCGCGGGGTGGTGCGACCGTCATAAGGTCGTGCTGAGCCCGGGCGCCGCCGGGTTGTACCGGCGGGTTGCTGATTGGAGGCGTGATGTCCGAAGGAAATGTGCGGTCCGGTGATTCGACGGGGCCAAGGCGGGGGAAGCGGTGGCTCCGGCGTGCCGCGGTCCTGGCCGTGGGACTGCCCATTCTGGCCGGGGTTGCGGTGGTCGGGACGGTCGCGAGTTGCGTGGGCGTGCCGCCCGCGCCGGGATCGATCTCGCTCGACGAGCGGCTGTCGCGCTTCCCGACGAAGGGTCTGCGACTCGACGGCGAGGTCGAGGTGCTGTGGAACGATCACGCGGTCCCGTACATCATCGCGGAGTCGGACGGCGACGCGGCGTACGCGATGGGGCTGGTGCACGCGCATCTGCGGCTCGGACAGATGGAGTTCCTGAAGCGCGTCGCGCAGGGGCGCATCTCGGAGATGGCGGGGCCTTTCGCGAACGACATCGACATCGCGCTGCGCACGCTGGACATCGACAAGGCCGTGCCCGAGATGGAGGCGGCGCTTCCGAATGACACGCGCGAGTGGCTGGAGCGGTATGTCGAGGGCGTGAACGACTATCGCGATCGGTTGAAAACGCGGCCGCACGAACTGCGGTTGTTCGGCGTGTCGCTCGACGAGCCGTGGACGGTGCGCGATTCGCTGGCGATCGGGCGGCTGGCGTGCGTTGACATCAACTGGGGTCGGTGGCTGACCTACTTCTCGCTCCGCGATGACCCGAAATGGCCCGCGTATCGCGCGCGGCTGGAACGCTTTCACGGGGAGGGCACGCCGAGTTTCGGCCCCGGCACGCCGACGCCGATCGATCCGTTGTTCGATTACTCGAAGTCGGGGAGCAACTCGTGGGTTGTCGCGGCGTCGCGCTCGGCGACGGGCGGCGCACTGATCGCGAACGACCCGCATCTCGGTCTTCAGCAGCCGAACCTGTGGTGCCTGCTCGCGTATCGCACGCCGACGCACGCGGTGGTGGGGATGACCTTCCCGGGGCTGCCGTTCGTGCTGGAAGGGCGCAACGAGCGCATCGCGTTCGGCGGGACGAACATGCAGGCGGTGGGGAGCACGCTCTTTGATGTGTCGTCGCTCGACCCGACGACCTTCACGACGCGCGAGGAGACGATCGGCACGCGGATGTGGTTTGATACAACGGCGACGATCACGGAAACGCCGCTGGGCCCGTTGATCAGCGCCGCGCCGTACATCGACGGGTTCGGGCTGCCGCCCTCGGCGATCAGGTGGCGCGGGCACGAGGCGAGCGACGAGGCCACGGCGTTCCATCGCGTGGCGCGAGCGGCGAACTTCGACGAGTTCCGCGCGGCGTTCGAGACCTTCGCCACGGGCGGGCAGAACTTTCTCTACGCGGATGTGGACGGGAACATCGGTCAGGTGATGGCGGTGGAGTTCGTGCCCGCGGCCGGGCGCGCTGCGCGGCAGGTGCTCGTGAGCGCGGACGATCCGCGGTTCGTGTGGGAGACACGCGTCAAGAGCACCGACCTGCCGTTCGCGTTGAATCCGGACGACGGGTTCCTTGTGTCGGCGAACAACACGCCGGCGCTGCTCGATCCACCGATCGTGGTGAGCGGGAACTGGAACGACCGGCTCGATCGCCTGCGTGATCTGCTGGGCGGCGGGGAGACGCTGACGCCCGAGGACATGAAGCGGTTCCAGCGCGATGTGTTCTCGGCGGCGAGTCTGGCGAACGCGCAGGTCATACTCGAAGCCGCGGGGGGCGAGCGCGGCGGCGTGCTCGACGAGATCGCCGCGTGGGACGGGGAGTACGCGGAGGACTCGCGCGGCGCCGTGGCGTATCAGATGACGCTCCATCACCTGCTGACGACGGCGATCGCGCGCGAGTGGGGAGCGCGGATCGCGGGGAACCTGTCGGATTCGCAGGCGGTTCACGACTTCGTGCGCGAGGAGATCACGCGGGGCGCGGTGACAAAGGATGATGTGCGTGCGGCGATCGTCGCGGCGGACGCGGACTTCGGGGACGGGCTCGCGTGGGGCGAGATGCACCGGATTCGGCTGAGGCACCCGGCGGGGAATCTGCCGCTGGTCGGCGGGTCGTACCGGTTCGGGGACTACCCGATCGCGGGGACGACGGGGACGGTGCACAAGAGTGCGCACCGCGTGTCGAACGAGGTGCACGGGGCTCAGTACGGGACGAACTCGCGGCATGTGTCGGACTTGTCCGATCCGGACGCGAACGACTTTGTGCTGGTGGGGGGGCAGGACGGACATTTCGGGAGCGTGAACTATCTCGATCAATGGCCGCTGTTCGCCCGGGGCGAGTTCGTGCGTGTGCCGCTTCGTGAGGAGACGGCGCGTGGGTCGTTCTCGCGCGTCTCGCGGCTGACGCCCG
>CAYGLT010000016.1:0-3960 GCA_964350875.1 uncultured Phycisphaeraceae bacterium
CGGCCCGTGTCACATCGTGACACCCACCGGGACAGCCCCCTAGGAGCGGAAGATGAGATTCCTGTCAAGGGGTTTTCATGGCGCACGCACGGTGTATGCTGCCTGCCTGAATGACTCCGCGGCCCCGTATCCGTGCGTGGAACATCTGCAACATTCCGGACGGGGACGCATCAATCGCTTCGGAGGAGCATGATGAATCGAACACCGTACCCCTCGCGTCCGACCTCTCGCGTGCGGGGCCTGATCGCACTTCTCGGCGCGGTCGCTGTCTCGACCGCCGCCCTCGGTCAGATCCAGACCACCGGCACGCCCGGATCGCCCAGCGCGACCACGACGGTCGACGGCCGTTACCTGCCCAACCCGCCCGCGCCGTTCGAGGGCGTCATCAACTTGGACGCCACCGACTCGACGCCCGCGTGGCCCGCGAACATCGTGCCCCCCAAGGGCGCGCCGAACATCCTGCTCATCATGACCGATGACCAGGGCTTCGGCATCTACGACACCTTCGGCGGGATCATCCCGACGCCGAACATGGATCGCCTCGCGAAGAACGGCCTGCGCTACACGCAGTTCCATTCGACGGCGCTGTGCTCGCCTTCTCGCGCGGCGCTGATCACCGGGCGCAACCACCACTCGGTGGGCTTCGGCGTCATCGCCGAGCAAGCGACGGGCTACCCGGGGTACGACTCGACCATCGGGCGCGAGAACGCGACGATCGGCCGCATCCTCAAGGAGAACGGCTACGCGACCTCGTGGTTCGGCAAGAACCACAACACGCCCGATTACCAGTACAGCATGGCCGGCCCGTTCGATCAGTGGCCCAGCGGCATGGGCTTCGACTACTTCTACGGGTTCATGGGCGGCGAGACCGACCAGTGGACGCCGTGGCTCTTCCGCGATCACACGCAGATCTTCCCGTGGCGCGAGGACCCCAACTACAACCTCGTCACGGGCATGGCCGACGACGCGATCAACTACCTGAACCGGGTCGACGCCGCGGCGCCCGACAAGCCGTTCTTCCTGTACTTCGCGCCCGGCGCGACGCACGCCCCGCATCAGCCCACCAAAGAGTGGATCGACAAGATGAAGGGCAAGTTCGACATGGGTTGGAACGAGATGCGCGAGCAGATCTTCGCCAACCAGAAGCGTCTGGGCGTGATCCCGCCCGACACCGAACTCACCCCCTGGCCCGACGGTCAGGCGGAGTACGGCGGCGCGTCGCTCCCGAAATGGGACACGCTGAGCGCCACAGAGAAGAAACTGTTTGCGCGCCAGGCGGAAGTCTTCGCCGCGTATGTCGCCTACGCCGATCACGAGATCGGCCGCGTCATCGATCATGTCGAGGCGATGGGCAAACTCGAGAACACGCTGATCATCTACATCAGCGGCGACAACGGCACGAGCGCCGAAGGCTCGACCATCGGCACCCCCTTCGACATGGCCGCGATCCAGGGCATCAATGTCCCGGTCGAAGAGCAGATGAAATTCTACGACCTGTGGGGCGGTCCTCAGACCACGCCGCACATGTCGGTTGCGTGGTCGTGGGCGTTCGATACGCCGTTCAAGTGGACCAAGCAGATCGCGTCGCACTTCGGCGGCACGCGCCAGGGCATGGTCATGTCCTGGCCGGGCCACATCGAGGATCCGGGCGGCATCCGCACGCAGTTCCACCACTTCATCGACATCGTCCCGACCATCCTCGAAGCAACGGGCATCCCGGCGCCGGTCATGGTTGACGGCGTTGCGCAGAAGCCCATCGAGGGCGTGAGCATGGCGTACACCTGGAAGAAGGAGAACGCCAAGGCCCCGTCCAAGCGGACCACCCAGTACTTCGAGATGTTCGGCAACCGCGCGCTCTACCACGAGGGCTGGGTCGCGGCCACGACGCCGCCCAACGCGCCGTGGTTCATGGGCGAAGGCAAGTTCCCCAATGTCGTCAACGGCTACAACTGGGAGTTGTACAACATCGAGGACGACTTCTCCCAGTACGAGGACGTCTCGGCGAAGTACCCCGACAAACTGCGCGAACTCCAGGAACTGTTCCTTGTCGAGGCCGCCAAGTATCAGGTGCTGCCGCTCGACAACTCGATCCTGCCGCGCATCCTCTCGCCCAAGCCGAGTTACACCGCCGGGCGCACCGACTTCACCTACACCAACGAATTGAGCGGCATCCCGAACAGCGACGCGCCCGGCGTGCTCGCGCGGTCGTACACCATCACCGCCGAGATCGAGGTCCCCGCCGACGGCGGCGAGGGCATGATCGTCACCTGCGGCGGCCGATTCGGCGGATACGGCCTCTACCTCCTCAAGGGCAAGCCGGTGTTCGTCTACAACTTCCTCGGGATCGAACGGTTCCGATGGGAAGGTCAGGACGCGCTGACTCCGGGCAAGCACACGATCGTGTTTGACTTCAAATACGACGGGCCGGGCATGGCGAAGGGCGGCTCGGGCACGCTCTCTGTTGACGGCCGTCAGGTCGCCAGCCGCAAGATCCCCCACACCATCCCCGCGATCCTGACCATCGACGAGTCGTTCGACATCGGCGTCGACACGCGCACCCCGGTGGATGACAACGACTACAAACTGCCGTTCCGCTTCAACGGGAAACTCGGCAAGGTCCAGTTCAAACTCGGCCCGTCGCAGATGGCCGCTGAGGATCACAAGGCCGCGGCCATGATGAACCAGAACCTCAACAACTGACTCGCGCCCGTACAGCGACGCAACCCACGCGGGCCGGCTCCTTCGAGTCGGCCCGCTTTTCGTTCAGAGGGTTGCAACCCTCCGACGAGCCGCGCGACACATTATCGAGTCAACCGTTCTCGCCGGGCGCGTTCGCGGCTACATTCTCCCCGTTCGGTCATCCATCAGACCTTCAGGGAAACATCCATGGACCTTACGGAATTTTTCGGCGGCGCGTGGGATCCGGAAACCGACGAGCAGTACCAGGCGATCCTGCAGCAGGTGCGCACGGTCGTGCCTTCGTGCTTCAACCGGTTCGACTGCACCGCCGCGCACTCTCCCTCGTGGGACAACTGCGTGAAGTGGTCCATCGCGTGCAAGTGCGGCAGCGCGGAGGGCGCGGTGCTCGGCCACCCGCTCGACGAACTCGCGGGTGATGATTCGCTCAAGGGGCAGTTCGTGGGACCTATGGCGTTCCGCTGCGCCGCGTGCGACGAAGTCACCGAGATGTTCGACAGCGCCGCCCACGGCTACGACGCGATGATCAGCCCGCCCGGCCAGTCCTTCAACGCGTCCTATCGGGGCGAGGGGCCGCGCTCGGTCGCGGCGTGCCCCGATTGCAGCGGCACGAAGTGCAGCGTCGTCGGGGTGTTCACCCACTCGCACTTCGATCACATCGAGGACGACCCGGAACTGATCGGCGTCGCGCAGGACTACTTCGACGGATTCGCGTGCAAGGCGACCTGCGCCGGCTGTCACAAGGAACGATGGGTGGCGAGTTTCGAGTTGGCGTGATCGGTCGCTAGAGTGATCTCATGGCCAAGAAGACCACGACGAAGAAAGTCGCGAAGAAGCCCCCCACCCGGTCCGATGGACCGAAATTGCTCTCGGGCGGCAATCCTCAGATCGCGAAGGCCGACGGCGACGCGCCGGTGCAGGCGTACATCGACGCGATGCCCGGATGGAAACAGGATGTCGGGCGCATGCTCGACGACCTCATCGTGCGCACGGTCCCGAATGTGCAGAAGGCCGTACGCTGGAACTCGCCGTTCTACGGCGTCGAGGGGCAGGGCTGGTTCCTGAGCATCCATTGCGTGACGAAGTATGTGAAGGTCGCCTTCTTCAACGGGACTGACCTGCGCCCCGTGCCGCCCGTCGAGTCCAAGAAGAAGGGCATCCGCTACTTCCACATCCACGAGAACGATGATGTGGACAAGGAACTGCTCACCGGCTGGATCAGGCAAGCGGCCAAACTTCACGGCGCCGACTGGTTCTGATCGC
>CAYGLT010000016.1:4060-6891 GCA_964350875.1 uncultured Phycisphaeraceae bacterium
TGCTCGAGTTCCCCGCCGATGACCCAGGGCAGGCCGGCCTACGGCGCGTGGGGCGAAGCGCAGTACTTCGACGGCATGGGTCCGTACACGCGTTCGGTGACGACGAACTCCGCTGAGGCGCAGCGCTACTTCAATCAGGGACTGAACTGGCTCTACGCGTTCAACCACGACGAGGCCGTGCTGGCCTTCACCCGCGCCGCCGAACTCGACCCCGACTGCGCGATGGCGTGGTGGGGAATCGCGCAGGCGCAGGGCCCGAACTACAACGACTGGATCATGCCCGAGAGTCGCACGCTCGCGGCATGGGATGCGATCCAGCGTGCACAGCAGGCGCTCAACAACGAGACCGCCGTGGAAGTCGCGATGATCCATGCGCTGTCCCAGCGGTACACCGACACCCACGACGCCGACCGCCGATCACTCGATGTCGCGTTCGCCGACGCGATGGGCGAGGCGTACGCACGCTTCCCGGATGATCCCGATATCGGCGCCCTGTATGCCGAATCGCTGATGGTGCTCCATCCGTGGATGCTCTACCGATCCGACGGCGAACCCGCCCGCGAGGACACCTATGTCCTCGTCGAGGTCCTCGAGCGTGTGCAGGATTCGTACCCCGATCATCCCGGCGCGAATCACCTGTACATCCACGCGATCGAGCCGGGAAACGAGAAGGCCCGTGCGATCCCCGCGGCGAAGCGGCTCGATGATCTCGTCCCGTCGAGCGGCCACATGATGCACATGCCCTCGCACATCTATGTGCAGGTCGGGATGTGGGACGAGGCGATCGAGCAGAACAAGAAGGCGATGGAGGCGGACGCGGAGTACCGCCGCCGCGCACCCGACCAACTTGTTCAGCACATGTACATGACGCACAACGCGCACATGCGCGCGTACGCGTCGATGATGGCCGGGCGGGAACAGGAAGCGATGGCGTCGGCGCGCTCCATGTGGGAGCACTTCCCCGCAGAGATCCTGGAAGTCGCGGCGCCGTTCGTCGATCCGACGATGTGCTCGGTCTACGACGTGCAGAAGCGCTTCGGGCGCTGGGAGGCGCTGCTCGCGGAGCCGGCGCCGCCGGAGTATCTGCCGATCACGACCGCGATGTGGCGCGCGCACCGCGCGATCGCGTACGCGGCGTTGCAGGACTTCGACGCCGCTACTGAAGAACAGAGATTGTTCCGTGAGGCGATGCGCGCGATCCCGATCGAGCCCGGATTCGCGTCCTACGGCGATGTCATGAAGATCCTGCTGGTCAGCGAGTACTTCGTCTCGGCCGAGATTGCCCTCCAGCAGGGCGAACTCGAGATCGCCGCAGGCCTGCTCGAGCAGGCGGCGGAGATCGAGGACACGATCGGCTACGGCGAACCTCCGATCTGGCTCCAGCCCGTGCGTCACACTCTGGGCGCGGTCTACCTGAAGGCGGGCGAGCCCGAGCAGGCAGCGCGCGTCTACCGCGAGGATCTGAAGGACTGGCCGCGCAACGGCTGGTCGCTTCTGGGGCTGAGCCAGGCGCTCGAAGCGAGCGGCGACATGCAGGGAGCGGAAGTCGCCCGTCGCGAGTTCGAGGAAGTGTGGGCCAACGCGGATGTCCCCCCCACCACGAGTTGCAAGTGCATCACCGAGATCGCGTCGCACTGATTCTCAAGGGACACCGTTGATGAACCCCAACAAAGCGCTCTGGGAGAAGGGCGATTTCACCAAGATCGCCGAGTACATGCGCGACTCGGGAGACGCGTTCGCGCGGAGCACCGGCGCCGGCCCATCGATGCGTGTGCTGGACCTCGGCTGTGGCGACGGGACAACTGCACTCCCGATGGCCGCGCTCGGCGCGGATGTCACGGGCATCGACATCGCACGGAATCTGGTTGAAGCAGGAAACGCTCGCGCGACAGCGGCGGGCCTGAACAATCTGCGGTTTCAAGAGGGTGACGCCTGCCGCCTCGAAGGCGTCGCTGACAACTCGTTCGATCTGTCGGTCTCGGTGTTCGGCGCGATGTTCGCGCCCAAGCCCTTCGAGGTTGCCAGCGAGCTGGTGCGCGTCACGAAGCCGGGTGGCCGCGTGATCATGGGAAACTGGATCGCGGGGGACCCGACCTTCGTCTCGCAACTCCTGCGCATCAGCGCGGCCTTCACTCCCCCGCCGCCCGAAGGATTCATCAGCCCGGTGACCTGGGGCGTAGACACGCATGTTGTCGAGCGTTTTGGCAAAGCGGGTGTCCCGAAGGACCGGATCACGATGGAGAAGGAGACCTTCCGGTTCACTTCCGCGACCCGAACGCCCGAGGACTTCATAGAGGCGTTCCGGATGTTCTACGGTCCGACGATGAACGCGTTCGCCGCGGCTGAACAAGACGGCAAGGCGGATGAATTGCACGCGCAACTCGTGGAGTTGGCGAACTCACAGAATGAAGCCAGCGGCGGCGGGACCTCGATTCCCGCGACCTTTCTGCGCGTGACCGTGAGCGTCTGACCGGGCGTCAGATCAGGCCCATCACCCGTTGAAACTGGAGCGTGTCGAGGCGCTGATCGAACGCGGCGACCTTCCCGCCCTTGAGGCGCCAGATGTGCGCCACCTGCGCGTCGAGCGCGCGGCCCGTGGCTTTGTACTCCCCGGTGTACCGGCAGAGCGCCACCACGGTATCGCCCGCATCGATGAACTCGTCGGGTGTGACCGTGAACCCGTCCCATTCGGCGGCACACCGCGCGAAGATGCCGTCGAGGACCGCTTCCGGCCCGATGTACGGGTTGCCGTCGGCGTACGGGTTGTTCTCGGCTTCGTTCCACGCGATGTCGGGACGCATGATCCCCAGCACTGCCGGAACATCGCCGGC
>CAYGLT010000016.1:6991-44383 GCA_964350875.1 uncultured Phycisphaeraceae bacterium
CGTTCCACGCGATGTCGGGACGCATGATCCCCAGCACTGCCGGAACATCGCCGGCTTCGAAGTTCTTGTAGAGCCCTTTGATAAGTTCTGCGTTTGCCGAAGCCATGCGGTGATCCTCGTTGTGTGCGCGCGAGCCTCAGTGCGCGGGCGGGTGGTCGGAATTCCACGCGTCGCGCGCCACACGCCACACCCCGTCGTCGCTGAGCCGGTAGATGATGATTCCCTTGCCCGTGTCGCGGACGACCTCGCCGCCGGCGCGGGGCGTGTCGGTGGACTCGTACGCGTACTGCTCGAACGCCCAACCGTCGAGCACGACAAACTCAAGCGTGGTTTTCACCCAGTGGGTTTGATAGGCCTCCAAGTAACCCTGCGCCCAATACTTGATCGCGGGCTTGCCGATGAGCCGCGGGGCGCCGGGCGGCATGAAGACCGCGTCGTCGGAGAGCGTCGCGAGAAACGGCTCGAGTTGGTTCGAGTTGATCGCCGCGACGAAATTGTCGTGAGCCTGGTGCGCGGCGGCGGACGCATCAGCGTGCGACGATCCCGTGGAAGCGCAGCCGGCGAGGAGGCCGCTGAGCGTGAGGGCGGCGATGGGGAACAGTCGTGCGCGCATGATCGATCTCCTGAGCGGACATCCGGAGCGGGGCGTTCCGGGGTTGCGGGCGGGCCAGCGTAGCGGGACTTTCGATCCACGCAACTCCATCCGGCGGGGCGCCTTGCCTGCCGCCGATTGCTACTGTTCCGCATGACATCATCGGGACGCATTGTGATTGCGGGCGGCTCCGGGTACCTCGGCCTCAATCTGGCGCGCCACCTGGCGGATCTCGGGCATGAGGTGGTCATCCTCTCGCGTTCCGCGCCAGCCCCCGACGATCGCTGGGCGCATGCGGCGTGGGATGGGCGAAGCGTTGGAGAATGGGCACACTTTCTCGACGGGGCATCGGCGGTCGTAAATCTCGCCGGACGCTCCGTGGATTGCGTCAAGACACCGGACCATTGCGACGAGATCCTTCGCTCGCGTGTTGAATCCACGAGAGCGCTGGGCGAGGCGATGAAGGGACTCGCGTCCCCGCCGCCGGTCTGGGTGCAGATGTCGACGGCGCACATCTACGGCGACCCGCTTGATGTCGTGTGCGATGAGGACGCAGCGTTCGGGTACGGGCTTGCGCCCTTCGTCGGCAACGCGTGGGAGCGTGCGTTTGACGACGCGGCCCCGCAGTCCGTACGGCGCGTGATCCTGCGGACGAGTTTCGTGCTCGGACGGCACGGCGGCGCGCTGCCGCGGCTCGCGGCGCTCGCGCGTTTCGGGCTCGGCGGCAGGGTCGGGCACGGGCGACAGGGAATCAGTTGGATTCACGAGCGCGACATGAACCGGCTGTTCGAACGCGCCATCAGTGACGAATCGATGAGCGGCGCGTACATCGCGACCGCGCCGAACCCGGTGTCCAACGCGGAGTTCATGCGCGAGTTGCGTGCGGCGATGCGCGTGCCGATCGGCCTGCCCGCCCCGGCGTTCATGGTGCGCATCGGGGCGCCAATTGTTATGCGCACAGATCCGGAACTCGCGCTCTATGGACGATACTGCGTGTCGCGGCGCTTGCGCGAGGAGGGATTCGAGTTCGAACACCCGACCTTGCAGAGCGCGCTCGCTGACATCTACGGGCGGTGAGCAACGCACGGCCGGTCGTGGTCAAAGTCAGATCTCGACGATCGTCTCGAACCCGCCGTAGAACATCTTGGCGCAGTCGAACGGCATCTCGTCTTCCTTCATCATGTCCTTGAGGCGTTCGTCCTCCATGATTTTGGCGTTGACCTCGTCGCGCTGCGCCTTGGACTTGTAGACGATGTACGAGAAGATCACGACATCGTCCGGGCCGCATCCGGCGGCCTTGGGGAAGGGCAGGCCGAATTCGGGGTTCACATCGTCGCCGACGCACTCGCGGTAATCGAGCGCGCCGTGCTCCTTCCAGATCTTGCTCGCCTTCTCGGCCATCTCGCGGTACGCCGCGAGGTTCTTCCTCGGAACGGGGATCAGGAATCCATCGACATAACTCATCTCTGTCTCTCCTTGTGACACTCGATGAATGGCGGGCCGGAACGCATGCCTCTATGGGAATATATCGCTCTCGCCGTGCTCGGTCCAGAGGGGTGTGTGCTCGGTGCAAGGCACCCGGCACTCGCTCGCCATCGCGTCAGCGGCAATGATCGGGTATGGCTCAACCGACCGAGATCCGCGCCGTGGCCGTGTATTGCGGCAGTTCCCTCGGAGCGAGGCCCGAATACGCGGCCGCGGCACAAGAGATGGGCGCATTGCTGGCGTCGCGCGGGGTTACGACGGTGTACGGAGGGGGCGATGTCGGGCTGATGGGCGTCCTCGCCGACGCTGCGCTCGCGGGGGGTGGCAAAGTCGTCGGCGTCATCCCCAGCGCCCTGGTCGATCTGGAAGTCGCGCACGCGGGACTGACGGAACTCGTCGTCGTTGAATCGATGCACACGAGGAAGGCGGCCATCGCGGAGCGGGCGGACGCGTTCATCGCCCTCCCGGGCGGGCTGGGCACGCTGGAAGAGTTCTGCGAGGCGCTGACCTGGTCCCAACTCGGCATCCATCGCTGCCCGATGGGCCTGCTCAACACGGGCGGGTTCTACGACCCGTTCATCGAACTCATGGACCGCATGACCGCCGAGGGGTTCATCCGGCCCGGCCATCGCGCGAACGCCCTGTCTGCGGCGACGCCCCTCGAACTGCTGGAAACGCTGGCTTCGTGGCGATTCAACGGCGAGACCAAGTGGCGGAGCGACGAGGAGCGGGCCGCCGAGCGGATTCCGGCGCCGTAAGCCGCCCAGAGGGCGCGAACACCGAGGATCCGCGATCCGGCCCCCTATAATGCAGGCCCCTGCCCAACCACCCGACTGGGAGCACCCGAATGCCGAGAGTCGCCATCATTCTGTCCGGTTGCGGCGTGTTCGACGGCGCCGAGATCCACGAGGCCGTCAGCGTGCTGATCCACCTGGCCCGACACGGGGCCGAGTGGAAGTGCTTCGCGCCGGATCGGCCCATCCCGGAGGTCATCGACCACCTGAGCGGCGAGCCGGCCACCGGCGAAACCCGGAACATGCTCCGCGAGGCGGCCCGTATCGCCCGCGGAGGCGAGAACATCGCCCCGCTGACATCGCTCAAGGCCGCCGACTTCGACGCGCTGGTGATCCCGGGCGGGTTTGGGGCCGCAAAGAACCTGTCCGACTTCGCGACCAAGGGCGCCCAGTTCGCCTCGCTCCCCGAGGTTGAGTCGGCCATCAAGGCGTTCCACGACGCCGGGAAGCCCGTCGCGGCGTGCTGCATCGCCCCTCCCCTGCTCGCGAAGGCCATCGGCGGGGGCGTCCGGGTCACCGTCGGCGAAGCGGGCGGACCGGCCGACGCCATCAACGCCGTGGGCGGCAGGCATGTCGAGAAGCCCGTCACCGAGGCGTGCGTGGACGAATCGAACCGGGTCGTCACGGCCCCTGCGTATATGTACGGGGAAGCCACCCCCTACGAGGTCTTCACGGGCATCGGGGAGATGATCGACGCAACCCTTTCGCTCTGCGATGCGGAAGTTTCTTCGAGGTCCCGCTGAATGCTCAGTGTCTCTGCCCGCCAGAACGCCCTCGCGCTCGCCGCGTCGCTGCTCGCCACGACGGCGGCGCTGTTCGCAGTCGGCTGCGGCTCGTCGAAGGTGAAGCCCGCCCCGCGCGCCTCCGCTGATGTGATCGCCCCCCCCAGAGACACCCCCTCGATCCTGCGTGGAACCATCGGCGCCGAGTGCTCGCTGTCCGGCGCCGATCCAGTCATGGTCTCGGGCTATGGCGTCGTGGTCGACCTCAACGGCACCGGCTCGGGCGACGCACCGCCCACCATCCGCGCCTGGCTCGAACGCGATCTCGCGCTCAAGGGCGTGGGTCGCGGCGGCGGTCCGCTCGGATCGGTCAGCCCTCGCGCGGTGATCGATGACCGGAACACCGCCGTCGTGTTCGTGCAGGCGATGGTGTCGCCCGGCGCGCCGCGCGACGCGACCTTCGATGTGCTCATCACCTCCCTCCCCGGCAGCGCGACGACGAGCCTCGAGGGCGGGCGGCTCATGAACACAGAACTGCGCCCGGGCCTGTTCGTGCCAGGCGACCGCGAAGCGCGCGTCGTCGCGGAAGCCAGCGGCGCCGTCTTCATCAATCCCTTCGCGGACCCCGCGAAGACCGGCGAGCAGGCGATCAACCGCACCACGGCCCGTGTGCTCGACGGCGGCGTGCTCACCGAACCCTTCGACATGCTCCTCTCGCTGGACTCCCCTTCGCACGCGAGAGCCCGCGCGATCCAGAACGCGATCAACGACGCCTTCCCGCGCGGGGCGATAGACCGTGAGGACACCGCGAAGGGGCGCAACGATGAGGCGATCGCCATCACGATCCCGTCGCGGTTCCGCAAGGATCCCGGCAAGTTCGTGCGTCTGCTCCTCTCCTCCCGGATCGACCGCTCCTTCCCGAACGAATGGGCGAACCGGTACCTCCGCGCGATGCGTGAAGAGCCCGCGCTCGCCGACGACCTCAGTTGGTGTCTCGAGGCGCTCGGACCGTCGATCGTTCCTCAACTCCGGCTGCTCTACGACTACTCCGAACCCAAGCCGCGGCTCTCGGCCCTCCGCGCTGGCGCCGAACTGGGCGATGCGCTCGTCACCCCCCACCTCCGCGAGATCGCCGAGGGCTCCGATGCCATCCAGCGAGTCCAGGCGATCCGCCTGCTCGCGGACATGCCGCCCAATCCTCAACTCAACATCGTGCTCCGCGAACTCGTGGACGCCGAGGACATGACGGTGCGCATTTCGGCCTACGAAGCGCTCGCGAAGCGCGGCGACCCGTCGGTCGTCGTGTCGCGGCCCATGGGCGTCGAGCGCACCCTGCTCACCCGCCCGGGCGATCCCGGCGAGTTCCGCCTCGATGTCATCCGCTCGAACAAGCCGATGATCTACATCAGCCAGCAGGGCGAGCCCCGCGTCGTCGTCTTCGGCGAGTCGCTGTCCGTCGAACGCCCGACCCTGGTCTACGCGTGGGACGACCGCCTGCTGGTCGTGGGTGATGAGGAGCAACGCCCGCTCCGCGTGAGGTACCAGGACTGGCGCGCCGGTACGACCGCCGTCCAGAGCGAGGCCGACGCGAATGTGGCCAAACTCATCGAGTTCTTCGCGCACAAGCCAACCCCCGAGTCCCCCGCCCCAGGGCTGGGCATGACCTACTCCGAGGTCGTCGGCGCCCTCTATGAACTGACCGACAAGGCCCAGGCGATCCCGGCCGACTTCGTGGCCGAGCAGGACCGCCTGCAGGCCGAGTTGCTCGCGCTCGTCGAGACCGAGATCGGCACCGAGCGTCCCGAACTCGCGGGCGAGGGCGCCGAGATCATCGACGACATGGCCGCCCCCGTGGAGACCATCGCCGACGAGTCCGGCGAATCGGGCGAGACTCCGACCGACCGGCCCAAGCGGCCTTCGCCCTTCGTTGTGCCGATCGCCCCGAAGGACCCGCCCAAGTAAGGGCGGCGACGACTGAGCGCGATCGACGCCGATGACCGACACAAGGAATGCGTACACGCCGAAGACGGTTGAATCCGCGGGG
Source organism: uncultured Phycisphaeraceae bacterium (assembly GCA_964350875.1). Taxonomy (GTDB): domain Bacteria; phylum Planctomycetota; class Phycisphaerae; order Phycisphaerales; family UBA1924; genus JAHBXC01. The sequence goes on from CAYGLT010000016.1 coordinate 12,629, forward strand.
CACTCCCGCCATACTGACGCTGCGTACGCCCGGGCGGAGCCCGGCCAACCCACGATCATGCCGGCTCGACACGGAGGTCACACACGCCGCATGCGACTCTCGAAACTCACCCTCTCCGGGTTCAAATCCTTCGCCGATCGCACCGAGTTCGCGTTCGACGCGGCGGTTATCGGCATCGTCGGGCCCAACGGGTGCGGCAAGTCGAATGTCGTCGACGCCATCAAGTGGGTCCTGGGCGAGCGCTCCGCCAAGAGTCTGCGCGGCTCCTCGATGGGCGATGTGATCTTCGCCGGGTCCGCGGGCCGCAAACCCGCCGGGCTGGCCAGCGTCACGCTGACCTTCGAGAACCCGATCCTCGACCGCGTCATCGACCCGGTGAAAGGTGAGTCGCTCGAGGGCGAGCAGGACGCCGACGCCGAGTCGGCGCACGATCCCGCCGAGCCCGACGCGCGTTCGCCGCTCATGCGCGGCCCGCGACGCCGCGCCCTGCCCATCGACGCCGAGGTGGTCGATGTCGAGCGACGCCTCCACCGCGACGGCGGCAGCGAGTACATCATCAACGGCCGCAAGGCGCGCCTCAAGGACATCCGAGACCTATTCCTCGACACCGGCATCGGCGCCGACGCCTACTCGATCATCGAGCAGGGCAAGGTCGACGCCATGCTGCTCGCCAACCCGGTCGATCGCCGTGTGTTCTTCGAGGAGGCGGCCGGAGTCGCGAAGTTCCGCGCCCGGCGCATCGAAGCGGAGCGGAAACTCGACCGATCCGAAACGAACCTCGTGCGCGTCCGCGAGCAACTCGAATCGACCGAGCGCCGCCTGCGCATCGTGAAGGGGCAGGCCGTCAAGGCGCGGCTGTTCAAGGAACTCGACGACAAACTCCGCACGCTCAAGACCGACCTCTCCCTGCACCAGTACAGCGAACTGCGCGGCCGCCTGAGCGGGTTGACCTCGCAGATCACCCGGCTGGAAACACAGCGCCGGGAGGCGACCGCGACGCTCGAACGCGCCGAATCCGAGAAACAGGACGCGGAACTGGCGCGGCAGGAAGCCTTGCAGGCGCGCGAGGACGCCGAGCGCAGACGCATCGCCGCCCAGCACCTGATGCAGTCCACCGAGCAGCGTCGCGCGATGACCGAGCGGGCGCTCACGGAAGCGCGCCAGCAGATCGCCGCCGACGAGACCGCCGAGCGTGAACTCCTCGATCGCGTCGAACGGCTTCAGGATCAACTCGAACAGCACACCGCGTCGCTCGCCGAGATCGAGCAGGAAGCCGAGGCCGCGGAAACGCAGGCGCGCGAGGCGTCCGAAGCGAGGTCGGCCGCGCAGGCGGATCTGGCCACGAAGCAGGACGCGCTGCGCCGTCGCGAGGCTGCGGTGCAGGACATCTCGCGCAAGCGGGAGTCACTGCTCGCGGAAGCGGAAGCGGAGCGTCGACGGATTGAAACACTCGTGGCGCAGCGCGAACGCAGCGCGTCGACCGCGAAGGACCTCGAGTCATCACTCGAAGCGGCCAACGCTTCGCTCGCCGAGCAGGAATCGCTCGCAGCGTCCCACGCCGAGACGGCGCTGAACGCAGAGCGTTCGCTCGCCGAACTGGACGAGCAGGCGGCCGCGCTGGCCGGTGATTCACGCTCGCACGCCGAGCGACTCGCGGAAGTTGAGCGGGAGATCGCGCGCGTCGAGAGCCGCCGCGCCACCCTGGCCGAACTCATCGAGTCCCGCGCCGGTCTGGGCGATGCCGCCAAGGAAACGCTGTCGAACAAGGACACGGACACGCCCGGATTCGAGGCCGTCATCGGCGCCCTCGCGGAGATGATCTCCGTGGACACCGACAACGCGCCCGCCGTCGAGGCCGCGCTGGGCGGCGCGTTGCAGGCGATTGTCGTCGAGTCGGCCGCCGCGATCGCGGATTCGCCTGCCCTCCGGGCGGCGCGTGGTCGCCTGACACTCATGCCGCTCGTCGAACGCGCCACGGAACACGACGCGCCCGACGACCGGTTCACCAGCCTCGGCCTTCCCGCCGATCGCGCCGTACGCGCCCGCGAGTTGTTGACGTGCGATCCGCGCGTTTCCGGCGTCGTCGACGCGCTGCTCGGCTCGACGGTGGTCGTGCACGATCTCGAGTCGGCGCTGCTGCTCGCCGCGGGTCCGTCGCGCGGCATGCGATTCGTCACCCGAGCGGGCGAGGTCATCGAGCCCGACGGCCGCGTCATCGTCGGCGCGGCGGGCGGTCAGGACTCCGGATCCGGGCTCCTGCGCACTCGCGCGGAACTCGAGGATCTGCAGGCCACGCTCACCGAACACGCCTCGGTCGCGGACGATCTCCGTGGGCGCCTGTCATCGCTCAACGCGCGGAGCGAGGAGATCGACGCCAACCGCGCCGAAGTCCGCAAGGCGGGGGTCGATGCGCGGCGGATGCAGGCCGCTTCGGAATCCAGCGTCGAGCGGTTCCGCGCGGAAGCGGCACGGATCGAGCGCCAAGCCCGGACCGTCGAGGACGAACTGCGAACGAGCGACGCCCGGATCGCCTCCCTCGCGCAGGAGCGAGAGACGGCCATCGCGTCGGCGACGAAGCTCGAAGGTCTGCTCGATGACGAGCGAGCCGCGGTCGACGCCGCCCGCACCGAGACCGATTCGCTCGTGCATGAGGTCGACGAATTGGCCGAACGGCTCTCGGCCGCCCGTGTGGCCGCGGGGTCGCTTGGCGAGAAGGTCGGCGCGCTGCGTCGCGAACGCCGCGCGGCCGAACTCGCGCTCGAGGAATCCCGCGCTGGCGCCGAACGCCTCTCGCGCGGCATCGAGCACCGCCGCAGCCGCATCGGCGAGCACGAGGCCGCGATCGCCGAGTGCGCCGAGTCGATCGAAACCGCGAAGGCCGAGGTCGAGGAAACGACCTCGCTGTTCAGCGAAGCGGTCTCGCGTCTGGACGAGGCCGCACGCGACGCGAACGCACGCGGCGAGCGTGTGGTCGCAGCCCGCGAGCACGCCCAGCACATCGAACGCGACTGGACGAGCGTCGAACTCTCCAAGCGCGAAGTCGAGGTCCGAGTCGAGAACCTCGAAGAGCGCACGCTCGAAGACCTCGGGCTCGATCTTGCGTCCACCTTGCCGCTCTGGTCGCGCGAGGAAGAATCGCGCGAGCCGATCGACGAGGACGAGCAGCAGGCGGCGATCCGCGATCTTCAGACCGAGATCAAGAAACTCGGCAACATCAACATGGGCGCGCTCGACGAGGAACTCGACCTCGAGGCGAAGAACGAGGACCTCGCGCAGCAGGTCGCCGACCTGGACGAGGCGCGCGACCGCCTGAAGGCGCTCATCACCGAACTCGCCGATGTCAGCCGCGACCGGTTCAAGACCGCGTTCGAGGCGATCCAGGCGTCGTTCGGCGGGCCGAACGGCATGTTCCGCAAGATCTTCGGCGGCGGCCGCGCTGAAGTGCGACTCATCCCCAACGAAGAGACCGGCGAGATCGACTGGCTCGAGAGCGGCGTCGAAGTCATGGCCAAGCCACCGGGCAAGGAGCCGCGTGCGCTCTCGCAACTCTCGGGCGGCGAGAAGACCATGACCGCCGTCGCGCTGCTCATGTCGATCTTCGAGAGCAAACCCTCGCCCTTCTGCATCCTCGACGAAGTGGACGCAGCCCTCGACGAGGCGAATGTCGAGCGTTTCAACGGCGTGCTACGCCAGTTCCTCGACCGCTCACACTTCATCATCATCACGCACAACAAACGGACGATGCGCCACGCCGACCAACTCTACGGAGTGACGATGCAGGAACGCGGCGTGTCCAAGCGCGTGCAGGTCCGTTTCGACGATGTCGGCGCGAACGGCAGTATCAGCGCGAACGCGTCGGGCGATGATGCGCCCGCGAGCGAGGACGCGACGGAGAACGAGCCGCCGGTGATCGACATCCCTCGCAGACGCCGCGCGAGCGAGGCGCTCGCCGCCGAGGCGTGATCAGTCCGAACTGGTGAGAAATCGAACGATCCGATCGGCCAGCGCGTCGAGTTGCGGCGAGGGGTTGTCCACGCTGTCCGACGGCGCCGGATTGGGCGTGTTCCAGACATGATCGCCGCCGTCGATGAGCGCGAGCGTCGCGTCGGGCAGCGCCTGAGCGATCACGCGTGCGTCCTCAGCGGGGACGGTTGCGTCGTCCACGCCGTGCGCCACGAGCGACGGGCATTCAACGGACGCGCAGCGCGCGGTCAGGTCGTGCCATTGAGGGTCGTCGATCTGCTCCTGCAACCATGCGCGGCCGACGCGCAGTGTCTGGCCCGTACGCGCCGATGGCATGTCCAGCCAGCCCTGTTCGAGCAAGGTTGTTCTGTCCCGGTCACGGAGTCGTCCGAGCGCCGATGGCGCAGAGAGCGTGATGATCGCGGCGGGAGTCGGGAGCGACTGCTCGAAACACTCGGCCGCGGCGAGGAGCGTGGACGCGCCTCCCCTGCTGTGCCCCATCAGCGCGACCGACGGATCGTCGAATCGGTCTCGCACGGCGCGCATCATGCTCAGGGTGTCGCGCGACTGCAAACGCCATGTGTCGCGCTCGAAGAGGTCTGCTCGCTGAAAGGTTGAGGCGTCGTCGCCGATGCCCGAGTGCGAGAAGTTGAACCGATGGACCGCCACACCCGCGCGGCGCGCCAGCAGTTCGCTGAGTACTGGGATGAATCCGTACTCTTTGAAGCCCTTCAGCCCGTGCGCGAAGACGATGTGCGCGCGGGGTTGGTCCGCCGGTGTGTGCGATGAAACCCTGAGCGGCTCGCCCGATTCGCTCGGGACCGTCCAATCGCGGTGCGCGACTTGCATGCCTGATGATAGATCAGTCGCCCGTCGGCGCGGGAGGGATCACGAGCCGCATCCCGGGGCGCAACTGTTCGGGTCGGGAGAGCAGATCGCGGTTCGCATCGAGGATGATGCGCCACTTGGACGCGGAGTTGTAGTAGGTCCGCGCGATGCCGCCCAGCGTGTCGCCTGAGCGCACGACATATTCGATCGTCGTCGATTCGGTCGGCGCAGGAACCGCGTCCTCGGCCTGCGCGAGTGCGGGGTTGGGCTTGCCCTGGATGTTCGTCGGATCGATCGGGAGACGGATCGTCATCCCGGCGCGCAGTTTGAGCGGATCGACGCGCGGGTTCGCGCTGGCGACGACGGTCCACAGCGCGGGGTCGCCGAACTCCGACTTCGCGATGGATTCCATCGTCTCGTTCGCGCGGACAACGCGGTCGCGGAACGCGGGCGGGATCACCGCCGGCTCAAGCACAACAACGGGGTCGGCGGCCACCGGGATTGCTTCGGCGGGCTGAGTCACCGGCGTTTCCACAACCGGGAGCGGCCGCGAGGGTCGCTGGGTGTCGCGGTTGCGCTGCGCGTCGAAGGTGATCGCGGCAACAGGCTGGGGCGCGGGCGGGGTCGCCCAGTAGACGCCGATCCAGACGACGGCCAGCACGGCGATCGCCGCGAGGATGCGTCTGGACTGCACGGTCGATCGGATGGAGTCTCTGCCGGCCATCATGCCTCCGTAGTCATGATCGGCGATCGAGCCGCTCGGGTCCAGCCGGGAACGGGGTCGAGATCAGGCCGAGGGCGCAGCCGAAAGCGCGTCGCGCTCCTCGGAGGAACGGGAACGATCACCGGAGGTCTTGGGCGCCGGCACGCGCTTCTGCCAGACGATCGGGGTCGCGATGGCGATCGACGAGTAGGTGCCGATGAGCACGCCGCAGAAGATGGCGTAGGCGAACCCGCGTGTGCCCTGCCCGCCGAAGATGTAGAGCGAGGCGGCCGAGATGAGCGTCGTGCCCGAGGTGATGAGCGTGCGGCTGAAGGTCTGGTTGACCGAGAGGTTGATGATCTCGCGCGTCGCGTGGGGAAGGCGGCCCTTGTTCTCGCGGATGCGGTCCATCGTGACGATGGTGTCGTTCAGCGAATAGCCGATGATCGTCAGCACGGCGGCGACCATCGCGAGGTCGATCTTGAACGGCTCGATGCCGAGGGTCGCGGCGATGCCGGGCGCCTTCTCGTAGAGAATCTCGGCGCCGGCGACGAGACCGATCATGATGATCGTGTCGTGCAGACCCGGGAGAATCGTGGCGAGCGAGTAGCGCAGCGTGCCGAACCGGATCCACACATAGATCAGGATGCCCATCAGCGAGAGCATGATGGCGACGATGGCCTGCGCGGCGAAGGTCTGCGCGATGGCGGGGCTGAACGACTCGATGCCGGCGAGGCTGCTCGCGCGCTCGAGCGCGTCGAGCACCACGCTGGCCTCGCTCTCGGCGAGTTCGATCTGCCAGCGCGTCTGGTCGTCGAAGTACGAGACGCCGCGGTCGTATGCGATCACGGCGAACGCGGTGATGGCGTCCTGCGTTCCGTCGAGCACGACGACCTTGTGCGAGCGGCCGAGCGTCTCGGAGTGATCGGTGCGCGAACGCGTGGATTGGAGGCGGGCGTCGAGTTCTTCGCGCGAGATCGGCGGGTTGACGCCCTCTGCGACGACGGCGACGCCGCCGATGAACTCGCCGACATTGTCGCGGAACTCGGGGCGGTCGATGTTCTCGCCAAGCGCGAGCTGAAGGATCGAGTAGGTCTCGATGGACTCGGCGGAGACGGGCGGCCGCGCGTCGAGGACATCCTCGAACGCGGTGAGCACCGTGTTCTCGACCGCGTCGCGGTCGGTGACGACGGTCTTGATCTTGAAGGTGTCGGAGGTGATGTTGTCGGACTCGGGGTTGAGCGCGACGATCTGGGCGGTGAGGAGTTGGCTCTCGGGGCTGCCGACGGGCGCGTTCGCGGCCTGATCGCGGATGCGCTGCTCGACCTCCTGGCGGGTGAGCATCTTCCCGTCGGCGAGTTCGACGGTGACGGCGGTGCCGCCGCGGAACTCGTTGTCGAGCATGTTCTTGCCCTGCATCGCGATGACGCCGAGCGAGCCGGCGATCAGGAGTGCAGAGACGCAATAGAACACGAATCGCATGCCGAGCCAGTTGATCTTGGGCTCGAGAAGGCGGTGCACGGCGGGGAAGACGCTGGGGAGCATCGGCACGCGCTTCATCACGCGGCCTTCGAGGAGGACGGTGTAGATCGTGCGCGTGATGAGCAGCGCGGAGATCAGCGTGGTGACGACGCCGATGCCGAGGGTGATCGCGAAGCCGCGGATCTCGGGCGTGCCGACCGACGCCAGCACGAGACAGACGATGAGGTTGGTGACATTGCCGTCGACGATCGCGCTGAGGCCCTTCGCGAAGCCGATGCGGACCGCGGCCTTGACCTTCTGACCGGCCATGATCTCCTCGCGGATGCGCTCGAAGATGATGACGTTGGCGTCGACCGCCATGCCGAAGGTCAGGATGATGCCCGCGATGCCGGGCATGGTGAACGCGGCGCGCGAGAGCGACATGGCGCCCAGCAGGAGCACCGCGTTGCACGCCAGCGCGACGACCGCGATGCCGCCCGAGGTCATGTAGTAGACGATCATGAACCCGCTGACGAGCATCAGCGCGTACACGCCGGCCACGAGGCCCTTGTGCAGGTTGTCGGCGCCGAGTTGCGGGCCGATGACGCTCTCGCTGATCGGGGTCTCGCTGAGTTTGGCGGACAACGAGCCGGCGGCGAGCGTGCGGATGATGTACTGGAGGTCCCGGTCGGTGAATCGACCGGCGATCTGGCCGCTGCCTTCGATGCGGCCTCTCAGCCCCGGCGCGGTGTAGATGCGGTCGTCGAGGATGACCGCCATCTGCCGCCCGATGTTGTCGCCCGTGAGGTCGCCCATGAGGCGCGCTCCGGACGGGTTCATGCGGAAGGTGATCGCGGGGCGGCCGAGTTCATCAACACCCTGGCCGGCGCCGTCCACGCGCCAAAGGCCCTCGGCCTTGGTCAGTCGCAGGCCAGGACGGTCGTAGAGCAGCGCGTAGTAGATGCCGTCGCGCTCTTCGACGACGAGCGAGTAGCGCGAGGCGAAGTACCCGATGGGGTCGATCTGGAGCGCGCGGAGGTTCTGCGCGTCGTCGTACCACGATTCGAGATCGTCGATCTGGTACCACCGCGCGTCGCTCGACTGGACATTGCGCGGACCGCGCTCGAGCAGTTGCTGGCGCAGTTCGGACTCGTTGGGGAGTTCGCCCGGCTGGACCGCGATGCGGAAGGTGAGCACACCAGCGCCCTGCAGGACGCGCTTCAGGTCCGCCGGGTCGTCGTAGCCTCGGCGCTCGTCTTCGTACACGGAGTACATCTCGACGATCTCGTCGAGTTCGGGCCCGAGGTCGGGGTGCTGCTCGCGGAGGCGTTCGATGGCGCGGGCGCGCGGCGACGGGATGACGACCTGCTCGTCGGTCGCCTTGTCGATGATGATGCGTTCCTCGTCCGGGAGTTCGAGGGCGCGGCGGACCTCGTCGGCGGAGACCGCGGAGGTCAGCGCCTGGTCGCGGATCGCCTCGTACGCGAGTTCGGCGGCGGCGGCCTGCTCGACCAGCGAATCGACGATCGCGTCGTCGGCGCCGGAAGCCGTGGCCTCCTCGTACGCCGTGCGTGCGGCGCGGGCCTCGTCGTACGCGCGGGCCGCGGAGGTGAGCACTTCGAAGCGATCTTCGGATCCCGCGGCGATCTCGTCGAGCAGCATCGCGCGCTCGGACTCGTCGGCGCGGATGGCGCGCTCGAGTTCGTCGGGCTGGATGCTCACCAGCGCGAGGGCGTCGAGTTTGGCCTCGAGGTCGCGGCGGAGCGCGAGGACATTCTCGGTGGCGAGCGGCATCGAGACTTCGATGCGGTTGTCGCCCTGCGCGACCATGGTGATGTCGAACTGCCCGTTGGGGTCGACGCGCTCCTTCAGGACCTCGATCGTGCGAGAGAGCACTTCGCGGGGGCTTTCGTCGCCCTCGATGTCCACGGCGTAGACCAGCGAGACGCCGCCCGCGAGGTCCTTGCCCAGGCGGAGTTTCTCGGAGGGCGGGATGATCGACCAGATCGCGATGAGCACCAGCGCCACGAGGAGTGCGCCGAGTTGCAGGGCCTTACGCATGAAGGGCTCTTTCGGGAGGATCGGGAGCGGGCGGCCTCAGGCGCCGCCGCCGCGGTTGTGCGCGCAGTTGGGAAGAGTGGAAGATCGGATCAGACGGACGCGTGCTCGCCGTGCACATTGGTGGTGACGAGGGGCGCGCCCTGCGAGCCGGACGAATCGCCCGAGCCCTTCTTGATCACAGCGGAGACGGCCGAGCGGGCGACGCGGATCTTGGTGTTGGTGGCCTCGTCGACCTTCAGCACCACCTCGTCGTCGCGGACCTCGGCGACGGAGCCGATGATGCCGCCCACGGTTTGGACGCGGTCGTGGCGCTGGATGGAGTTGAGCATCTGCTCGCGCTGCTTCTTCTGCTTGCGCCCGGCGAAGATCTGGGTGACGATCATCAGGCCGAGGAATGCGAAGAGGATGAGGAACATGCCGCCGCCGCCGAAGATGCCCGCGGGGGGCTGACCCTGAACGGGTTGGCCGGGCTGGCCGGTGGTGGCGCCCGGGTTGACGAGGGGCTGGCCCTCGCCGCCCGTGGTGGGACGGCCGGCGACGGGGGGAGCGGCCTCGGCCGTCTGGGCGAGCGTCGCGGAGGCGAGGATGTCGAGCGTGAATGAGGGGAAGGTGGGGTTCATCGGGAGAGAGACGCCTCGTAAGGGGACGCGGTGAGGATTGGAGGACCGCTCAACCGCGGTGCAAGATCGGGGCCGCTCGCGGCGCGACCGGTGGACGGGACAGCAGGGTCAGCCGTTGGGGTCATCGGCCGGGGTGAGAGACAGCGATGACGGCTGGGAGACGGGCCAGCGGCGCGCGAGGTCGGACCAACTATCTTCGCGGATTGCCCGGCGGATGTCCAACATCAGCCGCTGGAAGTGGCGGAGGTTGTGGATGCTCACGAGGATCGGTCCGAGCATCTCCTCGGCCATGAACAGGTGCCTGATGTAGGCCCGGCTGAACGGGCGGCCGTCGACGGTCTGCCAGCCGTGGCTGCCGGGTTGGCAGGCCAGACAGTCGCAGGTCGCGTCGATCGGGCGGTCGTCCTCGGCGTACTGGGCGTTGCGGAGCCGCACCTGCCCGGTCGGGGTGAAGGCGTTGGCGTTCCGCCCGTTGCGCGTCGGGAGGACGCAATCGAACATGTCCACGCCCGCCTTCACGGCGGCCACGAGGTCCCGCTCGTACCCGACGCCCATGAGGTACCTCGGCTTGGTTTCGGGCAGGAGCGGGGCCGTGTGGTTCACGACCGAGACGATCTGCTCGTACCCCTCCCCGACCGCGACCCCCCCGATCGCGTACCCGGGGAGTTCGATGTTGCACACCCGCTCGGCCGACCACGACCGGCGTTCGAGGTCCGTCCCGCCCTGGACGATCCCGAAGAGCGACCGCTCCTGCGGGTGTGAATGGGCCCGCTTGCAGCGCTCAAGCCACCGGATCGTCCGCTCGTTGGCCTCGGCCAGACGGTCCTGATGATCGATCTTCCGCTTGCGCGAGGTCGTCTGCTGCGCGGTGATCCGCGCGCGGGACTGGTTCATCGTGCTGGGATCAACGCTCGGCGGACAGTCGTCGAGCGCCATGATGATGTCGGCGCCGAGCGCGTTCTGGACCTCCATCGCGCGTTCGGGCGACAGCGCGATCATCGAGCCATCCACGATCGACTTGAAGGTCACCGCTTCGTCGTCGAGTCGCGCGATGTCGGCCATCGAGTACGCCTGATAGCCGCCCGAGTCGGTGAGGATTGGACCGGGCCATCCGATGAACGGATGCAACCCTCCCCGCCGCGCGACCAGATCGGGACCGGGGCGAAGGAGCAGGTGGTAGGTGTTCCCGAGGATGATCTGCGCGCCGGTCTGCGCGACCAGATGAGGCAGCAGGCCCTTCACGGTCCCCTTGGTTCCCACGGGCATGAACGCGGGTGTGTCGAACGACCCGTGCAGGGTCGTGACCTTGCCGACGCGGGCCCGTGTCGATGCGCAGCGGTGCGAAATCTCGAACGAGAGCGCGCTCATCCGCCCCGCTTGTCCCGGGAGGCCTGCTCGAGCGTGCGCTTCTCGGCCGCGCTCAGACTCTGCAGCCCTTCGGTCGCGACCTTGGAGAGGATGCGATCGATTTCGGCGTCGCTCGGCCCGGCGGACCGCGCCTTGCGCTTGAGACGATCGGACCGTTCCTGCTTCGCGCGGGCCCTGGGCGAATCGGGCGCCGGGGGGCTGCGGCCGAGGACATCGAAGAAGTCGTGGAGAAGGTGCGATCGTCGCACAAAGAAGTACCCGGCGATCGCGCCGCCGATGTGGGCCGCCTCGCCGCCCGCGTTGTTCGTGCCGATGAGGAGACTCAGGATCGCGATGAGCACATAGCCGTACGCGAGCGTGCGGATCTTCAGCGGGATGGGCGGGAACAGCAGGACGATCTGGTCGTTGGGGCGGAAGTACGCCGCGGCCATCAGCACGCCGAACACGCCCGCCGACGCGCCGATGAGCGGCGTGCGCGGGTCGCTCCCCAGCAGGCCGGGGATGGGCGGCTGCGCGGCATTCGGGAAGAACACCACCGCCGCGAGGTTCAGGATCAGGTACATGATGGCGCCCGCGATGCCGCAGATCAGGTAGAACGCGGCGTAGCGCTTGAAGCCCATCTTGCTCTCGACGAGCGGACCGAAGATCCACAGCGCGAGCATGTTGAAGAACAGGTGGAGCCAGTTGGCGTGCAGGAACTGGAAGGTGATGAAGCGCCAGAACTGGAGCCCGAAAACGGTCTGCCCGGTCGTCGTCTGGTAGAAGGCGGCCTTGGCCGTCGAGAAATGCCCGAAGTTCTCGAGGAGGGTCATGTAGACAAACTGTGGCGCGCCCGGAGGGCCTCCGATGTCCACCCGGACGACCCAGCGCAACGAGTAGAACACGATCCCCAGAACGAAGACCGCGACATTGCTCACGATCAGCCAGGTGTTGAACGACCATGTCCGCGGCGACGACGAGCCGTCGTAGGGCCGGCGTCTCGTTCGGATGTAATCGCGGTCGTGGATCCCCATGCGGCGTCGTGTGCCTCGCGTGTGCGTCCTTGCTCGGTCAGGGGCGGTCACCCCTCATTGGGGAGCCGCGAAGGGCGATATTAGCCCTGCTGACGCTTTTTCGTCGCACGCTCGAGAATCCGTCGCTCGCCCTTCGTCAGGGAGTCCATTCCCGATGAGGCGATCTTCGCGAGCACGGCATCGAGGTCCTCCTGTTCGGAGGCCTCCCGCTCACGCTCTTTGATCTCCTTCTTCGTGGGCCCCTTCGGTGGCTCGTCGTCCTCCTCACGCCACTGCGCGGATTCCGCCCAGGGGGAGGCCAGGTCGTCCGCAGCCCGGAGCGTGCGGCGTTCGAGGAAGCACGACACGCCGCAGAACAGCGCGATGCCCATCAGGAGGGTCTGGTTCGCGACCAGCCCGAAGATGCCCAGCGCGATCGATCCGACGAACCCGATATTGAGCGCGATGTCCGTGGCCGTTCGCTTCCCGAGCCGGAACCAGAGGACTTCCTGCAGCACGCGGCCGCTGTCGAGCGGGTAGATCGGGAGCAGCAGGTTGAAGCACAGGATCGCGAGGTTTGTCGCGTACCCCAGGAAGAGCGCCGTCTGGCCCCACGAGAGGTTGTGCAACGCGGCGGAGAGGTCGAGCGGGTTGAACAGGATGCGGTCGCCCATCCCGTAGAGCAGCATCCCGGCGATGAACGGCGCGAGGAGGACCGCGTTCACCCCGGGCCCGCCCAGCGTCGTGATCAGGTTCGCGCGCGGCGTGTCGGGGGGCATCACGAACGCGAGCCCGCCCAGCGGCCACATGAGAATGTCGTCGGCCTCGCCCCCGACCGCGCGGCACGCGAAGCAGTGGCCGAACTCGTGCAGGAGCACGATCACGAACAGCCACGAGAGCATGATCGCGGTGAACGCCAGACCGATCGTGTCCTTCGAGATGCTCGAGAACAGCAGTTGTGCGATCACAAAGATGATGAAGATCACATGGATGCGCACGCGGATCCCCGCGACCGACCCGAGCGTGACCGCCCATTGCATCGGGTTCTCGGCGTCTCCGAAGACGCGTGCGAACATCGCGCGGATTCGTCCGTCGCCGCCAAAGCCCGGTTCGTAGCGTTCACTGCCTCGCTTGTTCACTCGCGCGCTCCGTGCGCACGGATCGCGCCCTGTCGCGCCGCGAGCAGCAGCGCGAGCATCGATTTCGCGTCGGAGAGGCGACCGTCGTCGAGCATGGCAAACGCTTCATCGGCCGAAACGGGCTCAACCTCGATGTCCTCGTTGTCCTCGAGCGACTGGCCCACATGCGTCAGCCCGCTGGCCGCGAACGCGTGCATGAGTTCGTCCGACAGGCCCGGGCTGGTCAGGAACGACCCGAGCGGGCGGATCAGCGACGCCTCGTAGCCGGTTTCCTCGATCAGTTCCCGATCGGCGGTCAGCGCGGGCTCTTCGTCCGCTTCCAGCGTCCCCGCCGGGAGTTCGTAGATCACCCGGTTCACCGACGCCCGGAATGACCGGATCAGCACGATGCGGCCGTCGTCGAGGATCGGCACGATGACCACGGCGCCCGGGTGGCGCACGAACTTGCGGATGTGCGACCCGGCGCGCGAGCCCTCATCGGGAGTGCGGACCACGGTCGCCTCCACGAAATCGAACTTCGCGGGGTCGCCGTGGGCCAGAATGCGTGTCGAGACGACGGATGGCATCGCTCGATGATATGAATGTGCGGCCCGCGCCGTTTCACCGCCCGCGCGCACGAAAGGGAGTTTGTGGCCCGTAAGCGATTCGACCCATCCCGCATGAAAGCCGGCGGCCCGCTCTCCGGGCCGACATTGCCCGGGCTGATCGACGCCCCCACTCCCCCGCCGCCGCCCGCCGAGCAAGGCGATTCGGGGGAACCGGGGGAGCGACCGCTGACGGTCTCGCAACTCGCGAGCGTGATCGATCGCTCGCTCCGCGTCGGGGTGCCCAAGCCGATCCGCGTGACGGGAGAGATGTCGGGCTTCCGCGACCGCACGCACTGGTGGTTCGACCTCAAGGACGAGAACGCCGTCATCTCGTGCGTGATGTTCCAGTCCGCCGCGCGCAAGGCCGGCTTCGTCCCGACGAACGGTCAGGAAGTCCTCGCGTCCGGCCGCGTCGAGTTCTACGACAAGCAGGGCAAGACCCAGTTGTATGTCGACTCGCTCAAGCCCGTGGGCGTGGGCGAACTGGAACTCCGCTATCGCGCGCTGTGCGAGGAACTCCGAGGGCTCGGCTGGTTCGACATCGACCGCAAACGCCCCCTGCCCTGGTTCCCGCGGCGCATCGCGGTCATCACCTCGCGCACAGGCGCGGCGTTGCAGGATGTCCTCAACACCATGAACCGCCGATGCCCCGCCGTCGGCGCGGCGATCGTCGATGTCCGCGTGCAGGGCGACCGCGCGGGAGCCGAGGTCGCGGCCGCCGTCGACTGGATCTCTCGCGAACACGAGGCGATGGGCGTGGACGCGGTCATCGTCACGCGCGGCGGCGGTTCGATGGAGGACCTCTGGGCGTTCAACGAGCGCGTCGTCGCCGAGGCGATCGTCCGATGCTCGATCCCCGTCGTCGCCGCCATCGGCCACGAGACCGACACCACCATCGCCGAACTCGTCGCCGACGAACGCTGCGCCACACCCACCCAGGCGGCGATGCGCCTCACCCCCGACCGCGCTTCGCTCGACGAGCAACTCCTTCAGCTCCAACGGCGACTCGGAACTTCGCTGCGCACGGGGTTGCGCCTCGAGATTTCGCGCGTGCGCGCCATCATTGCGCACCCGGTGTTCGCGAACCCGCGCATGCCCGTCGCGCGGGCGATCGAACGGGTGGACCGCGCCGAGTCCGAACTCCGCCGCGCCATGCGCGCACGCCTCCACGCGTCGAGTCTGCGGCTCGAACGCCTGGCGTCGCGCGTCCACGCGGGCCGTCCCGAAGCGGTGCATTCCGCGCGGCTCATCAAGGCCGACGAACTCGAATCGCGGCTCCGCGCGGCGATGCGTCGCACCATCGAACGCCGCGCTGACCGGCTCGACGGGTATGCGCGCGAACTCGACGCGGTGGGCCCGATGCAGGTGCTCAAGCGAGGGTTCTCCGTGACGCTCGATTCCACCGGACGCGCGATCCGCGAGCCGGGTCAGGTCGCCGCCGGGGAAATCATCGACACCCGTGTGCTGGGCGGCGTCATCCGCTCCACCGTCGCCGGCGCCAAAGCCGAACCACTTACCTCGAAGCGCAAGCGCAAACCGCCCTCTGACGATCCGACCGCCGACCAGATGGACCTCTTCTAACCCAGCGAGTACCTTCACGCCGTGGCCGATCAACCCAAGAAACCCGCGAAGCAGCCCCCCGCCGACATTGCGTCGAAGTCGAAGTCCGGCGGCGTGGCCGCCGACACGCTCACCTTCGAGCAGGCCGTCGAACGCCTGGAGTCGATCATCCGGCGCATCGAGTCGGGCGAGATCGGGCTCGAGCAGTCGATCCGTGAGTACGAGCACGGCGTGTCGCTCCTCAAGCGATGCCGCGCGATCCTCGAACAGGCCGAGCAGCGCGTGGAGGAACTCACCACGCCCAAGTCCGGCGCCTCCGAAGGCGACGAAGAGGCCCCCTTCTGATGCCCGGATGGTTGGGCTGGGCTCCGTCAGCATTCGGCGCGGCCTTCTGCTTCGCGCTCGGCGCCGCCATCGGCTCCTTCCTCAATGTGGTCGCGTACCGGCTCCCGAAAGGCGAGGGGCTGTTCTCCCCCCCGTCGCGCTGCCCGCATTGCGAGACGCGCCTCCGCTGGCGCCAGAACCTCCCGATCTTCGGATGGCTCCTCCTGGGCGGGAAGTGCCGCTACTGCCGCTCACCCATCTCCGCGCAGTACCCGATCGTCGAACTGATCACCGCGATCATCTTCGCGTTTCTGTACGCTGCGTGGTTCGGCGAGTCGTCGGGCGGGCCGTGGTTCGGGGGCGCTCTGCGTCCAGAGTGGGCCGATGCCGGCATCGGGAGGATGTGGCCGTACCTGATGCTCGTGTATGTGCTGATCGCCGGCCTGATCGCCATGACGCTGATCGACGCGAAGACCTTCATGATCCCGCTCTCGATCCCGTGGGTCGTGACGATCGCCGCGTTTCTCGTCCATCCCGTGCATGCGGCGTTGCTCGGCACGCGCGGGAGGGGCGATTGGACGATCCCGACGCCGGTTTCATCTCCGGGCGTGTGGGCGTCGGTGGGCGGCATGATCGGCGTGATCGCGTGCGCCGCGCTGCTCAAGGCGCGCATCATCCCGCGCAGTTTCGCGGACTTCGATCAGTGGGCCGCGGATGCGCAGCGCAAAGAAGCCGAAGCCGCAGAGAATCAGTCGCCGGAGATCACCGGCGGCGAGGCCGCGCTCGGTCCGTTGCTCCTGCGCGTGTTCTACTTCACAGCGCCGGCGGTCTCGCTCATGGCCGCCGGATTCGCGCTGGGCATGCGCATGGGCAAGCCGTTCGAACTCACCCTCGCTGGGGCGCTGATCGGACTGGTTGCGGGCATGTTCCTGCGCCGGCTCGCGCCCGGCTCCGCGCAGGACGCCGCCGCCGAACCGGACTGGATCCGCTACCCGCACGCGCGGCGAGAATCGGCGAAGGAACTGCTCTGCCTCGCGTGCATCGGTCTCTTCGCGCTCGTCGGCTGGTGGATCGGTTCGGGCGCGGCCGCCGGAGACGCCCCGCTCTGGCTCCGTGCGCTGGCGGGCGCAGCGCTCGGCTACCTCTCGGGCGGCGCCGTGGTGTGGCTGGTCCGCATCTTCGGGACCCTCGGGTTCGGCAAGGAAGCGATGGGCATGGGCGATGTCCACCTTCTCGCGGCGGTGGGCGCCGTGCTCGGCTGGCTCGATCCGATCCTCGCGTTCTTCACGGCGCCGTTCTTCGGGCTCTCGTGGGTGCTGCTGGCCGCAGTCTTTGCGCGGCGGAAGGGAGTGGCCTACGCGCTGCCCTTCGGCCCCCATCTTGCCGCCGGAACCCTGGCGGTCATCATCGCGTGGCCGATCTACGCGCGGTTGCTGGGGGCGCTTCTGCCCGCAAGTGGCCCCGTCCCCTGATCTTGCGCGTCGGAGGCCGCGGCCGACCCTCTCCATGACGGCTTGACAAAACCCTCCGTGCGCTGTTCTATCGGGCCTTGGCGCGGCGAAGGACCGTCGCCCCTCACCCTGTCGTCTTACGCGAGAATCCCGATGCGCACGCGCTCAGTCCGTCTGTTGTCGTTCCTACCCGCCGCCCTTGTGGTCGCGGTCACCCTCGGCGGCTGCGCCGACGACCAGGCCAAGCGTCGGGCCGCCCTCCTCGAGCAGGAAGCGAACGAACTCCGCGCTCGCAACTCACAACTCGAGGCCGCGCTCTCCGCGTCCAACGACGAGCGCGCCCGTCTCGAGCAGGAAGCGCTCCTCGCCGAGCGCGACGCACTCCTCGCGAACCAGAACCGCGCCGCCGCGGGCAACACCGGCTTTGAAGGCATCGACGGCGTCGGCTCCACGCGCGGCCCCGGCGGCGATGTCATCGTCGACATCGTGGGCGATGTCCTCTTCGACTCGGGCAAGGTCACGCTCAAGAGCAGCGCCAAGACCACGCTCGACCGCGTCGCGGGCGTGATCAACTCCAGTTACGCCGGCAAGACCATCCGTGTCGAGGGTCACACCGACTCCGATCCGATCAAGAAGAGCCAGTGGAAGTCCAACGAGCGGCTCTCCGCCGAGCGTGCGCTCGCCGTTGAGGAGTACCTCGCGAGCAAGGGCGTCGACCGTAACCGCGTGTACATCGCCGGCTTCGCCGACGCGAAGCCGCGCGGCAACAAGTCGCAGAGCCGCCGCGTCGAGATCGTCATCCTCGCGAACTGATCCGCCCGGACAACCCCGTTTCCAGACCCTTCGCTACGCCGTGCGTCCCCGGGACGAGCGGCGTATTTTGATTCCAGTGTCACCACCCGCCGACATCACGCTGCGCACCGGCGTCGACGCCATCCCGGGCGTCGGCCCCCGCCGCGTCGTCGCGCTGCGCGATCTCGGCATCCGCAATGTCGGGCAACTCATCGCGCACCTTCCCTTCCGTCATGAGTTCGAGGCGGGCGAGGCCAAACTCGCGGATCTTCAGCCGGGCGGCGTCGTCTCGGCGCGCGGCGAGATCTCCGCCACACGCGTCGCGCGAGGGAAGAAATCCCGCTTCGAGGCCGTGCTCATCGACGAGACCGGGCGGCTCGACCTCGTGTGGTTCAACGGCACGCACCTCGTGAAGTCGCTCCACCCGGGGATGCGCATCCGGGTGCAGGGCAAGTCGCGCACGCACGGGCCGCGCGGCTACGGCGTGCAGATCGTGAACCCGAAGTGGGAACGGATCGCGGACGACGATGACGCGCAGCCCCCCGAGCGCGGCGACCGGCTCCGCCCGGTTTACCCGGCGAACGAGGGCGTCGATTCGCACGCGATCGAACGCGCGATCGAGAAGGTGCTCGACCGGGCGCTCCCGCTCATCGAGGATCATTTCCCGCCCGAGTTCCTGCGCGAGAAGAACATGCCGTCGCTCGCGGACGCGTACCGCATGATGCACCGCCCGGAGAACGAGGAAGAAACCCTCGCCGCGCGGAGGCGGCTCGCGTACGACGAACTCTTCCTGCTCCAACTCGCCGTGCAGGTCCGCCGCGCAAAGTTGCGCCGGGAGACCAGAGCGCCGTCACTCAAGTGGAACGAGCGGATCGACAAGCACATCCGCGAACGCATCCCCTTCACGCTGACGGAGGGGCAGGACAACGCCGTGCGTGAGATCGCCTCGGACCTTCAACGGACCGAACCCGCGAACCGATTGATTCAGGGCGATGTCGGGTCGGGGAAGACCGTTGTCGCGCTGTACGCGATGCTCGTCGCGGTGGCGTCGAACGCGCAGGCCGCGCTCATGGCGCCGACGGAACTCCTCGCCGAGCAGCATTTCCTGTCGCTGACGACGCTGCTCAAAGGTTCGGCGGTCAGAGTGGAATTGCTGACGGGCGCACTCGCGAAGGAAGACCGCGACGCGATCGTGAAGCGTATCGAACGCGGCGAGGTCGACATCGTCATCGGCACCCACGCGCTGCTCACCGAGACGGTGCGTTTCAAGGACCTCGCGGTCGCCATCGTTGATGAGCAGCACCGCTTCGGCGTCCAGCAGCGTGCAACGCTCCGCGAGCGCGCCGACGACCCGTCGAGCACGCCGCACACGCTCGTGATGACCGCGACCCCGATCCCGCGCACGCTCGCGCTCACGATCTTCGGCGACCTCGATGTGTCCAACATTCAAGGTTTGCCGCCCGGACGCCAGCCCATCACCACGCGCATCGTGGGCGAACCGCAGCGCGACGAGGTGTACGCGTTCCTGCGCGAACGCATCGACCAGGGCGATCAGGCGTACATCGTGCTCCCGGCCATCGACGACTCCGCCAACCTGCGCGGCGTGCGATCGACCGTTCGATACCTCGAAGAGACACACCTCGCCGGGAAACGCGTCGCCGCGATCCACGGCCAGCTCAAGCGCGAAACGCGCGAGCATGTGATGGAGCGGTTTCGCGCGGGGCTTATCGACGCGCTCGTCGCGACCACCGTCATCGAGGTCGGCGTCGATGTCCCCAACGCGAATGTCATGATCGTCGAGCAGGCCGAGCGTTTCGGGCTCGCGCAACTCCATCAACTCCGAGGCCGTGTCGGCCGCGGCGAGCGCAAGAGCGTGTGCATCCTTGTCGGCGAAGCGACCACTCCCGATGCGCAACTCCGCCTCGACGCGATGCGCACGATCGCGGACGGGTTCCAACTGGCCGAGCGCGACTTCGAAATCCGCGGCCCGGGCGAGATGCTCGGGCTCCGGCAGGCCGGCGCCCCCCCGTTCCGCGTCGCGGATCTGGCCCGCGACTTCGAACTGCTCCGCATGGCCCGGCGCGACGCCGCGGAGTGGATCGAGCGTTCCCCCGAACTCGACAGCGACGCCGAGACCAACCTGAGACGCCGCATGCTCAAGGCGCACGGGGAGTGGCTCGGGCTCGCGGATATCGCGTGAACGGGGCGGCCACTATCATGGGTTCATGTCGATGAACCAGGCGCTGGCCACGAAGTTCGAACAGATCGCCGCGATGCTCGAACTGCTCGGCGAAGACTCGTTCCGCGTGAACGCGCACCGCAAGGTCGCGCGGATCATCGAGGATTCGTCGGAGGATTTTGGCGCACTCGCTGAGAACCGTGACGCGCTGCTCGCGATCGACGGCATCGGCGCGAAGACCGCCGACAAGATCATCGAGTTCGCGACGACGGGCGATGTCGCCGAGCACAAGGAACTCAGCACGAAGGTGCCCGCGGGGCTGATGGATGTGCTCGCTGTCCCGGGCGTCGGTCCGAAGACCGCGAAACTGCTCTGGGAGAACCTCGGCGTCACCGATCTCGCCGGGCTCAAACGCGTGATTGATGACGAGTCGATCCTCACGCTCCCTCGCATGGGCGCCAAGAGCGTCGAGAAGATCAAGAGCGCGATCGCCTTCCACGAGAGCGCAGGGACGCGCATCCCGCTCGGGATCGCGATGCCGATCGCCGAGCGGTTCGCAGAGCGCGTGCGTGAGTTGCCCGGCGTGAAGCAATGCGAGTTCGCGGGCTCGCTGAGGCGAGGGCGGGACACGATCGGGGACATCGACCTGATCTGTGCGACATCGGCGAAGCACGCCGTCGCCGTCGGGGAAGCGTTCCGCGCGTTCCCGGAAGTCAAAGAAGTGCTCGCCGCGGGGGACACGAAGTCATCCGTGCGTGCGCAGGTGGACGGCGTGGGCGTACAGATCGACCTGCGCGTGGTCGATCCGTCCCAGTTCGGCGCCGCGATCCTCTACTTCACGGGCAGCAAGGCCCACAATGTCCGGCTCCGGGAACGCGCGCAGAAGGAAGGCCTCACGCTCAACGAGTACGGTCTGTTCAAGGACGACGGGGAGCCTGCGCCGCAGAACCGCGGCGCCAAGTCGCTCGCGGGCAAGACCGAGGAGGAGATCTACAAGGCGCTCGGCACCGCCGCGCCCCCGCCAGAAATCCGCGAGGACCTGGGCGAACTTGCGCACAAGCCGGGGCATGACTTCGGGCTGATCACGCTGGCCGACATCAAGGCGGAACTGCACGCGCACACGACGGCGTCGGATGGCGCGCTCTCGATCCTGGAACTCGCGGAGGAGGCGAAGCGGCGCGGGTTCCACACCATCGCCGTCACCGACCACAGCAAGACTCAGCAGGTCGCCAACGGGCTGGACCGCAAGCGGTTGCTCGAACACATCGACAACATCCGCGCGGCACAGAAAGAGATCGAAGGCATCACGATCCTGGCCGGGAGCGAGGTCGACATCATGCCCGACGGATCGCTCGACTACAAGGACGACCTGCTCGAGCGGCTCGATGTGGTCGTCGCGTCGCCGCACTGGTCGCTGTCACAGAAGCCGGCCGAGGCGACGAAGCGGCTCCTGAAAGCGATCGAACACCCGCTCGTGCACATCATCGGGCATCCCACGGGCCGGCTCATCAACCGGCGGGAGGGCCTGAGCCCGGACATGAGCGAACTCTTCGCCGCCGCCGCCGAGCACAAGACGGCGCTGGAGATCAACGCGCACTGGCTCCGACTGGATTTGCGCGACACGCATGTTCGGGGCGCGCTCGCGGCGGGCTGCCTGATCACGATCGATTGCGATGTGCACGGCACGACGGATTTCGATCACCTGCGCTACGGCGTGCTGACGGGGCGGCGTGGCGGGCTGACCCCCGAGCGGTGCCTGAACGCGTGGACCAAAGCCAAACTCCACAAGTGGCTGGCCGCCAAGCGCGGATAGACTTGAGCGTCAGCACCTTCGGCACGCAGGCACTGAGAGGACGACCTTGACCGACCGAGCCGCCCGGAACCCGCTCCAGATCGAGATCACCGAGCCGCTCTGCGCCGTCTTCCGCCGCCACCTGAAGAAGGAAGGCCAGAAGTACACGCCCGAGCGTGCGCACATCCTCGACGCGATCATCCGGCTCGACGACATCTTCGAGGCCGACCGCCTGCTCGAACTCGTGAAGGCCGACGGGTTCCGCGTGAGCAAGGCGACGATCTACCGGACCATCAAACTCCTTCAGGACGCGGGCATCATCCAGCAGGTGCTGGTCGACTCCGAGCACGCGCACTACCAACTCGCGTACGGCAAGAGGCCCCGCGATCTTCTGGTGAGGGTGGACACGGGCCAGATCCTCCCCATCGATGTTCCGGAACTCATCGAACTGCGCGACCGGATCTGCCGCGCGATGAACCTCGAAGCGCAGGGTCACCGCCTCCAGATCTACGCGATGGCGCCGGGCGCCGTGATCGCCGACGACTGAGCGCTTATTCCCCCGACGCGCGTGCGAGCGACGCGCTGCGCGGCCCGACGCCGACGCACAACTCGTACACGCGGATGACATCCTGATACGGCGTGTCTGACGAGGGCTGCACGATGATTTCCAGCGTGGGCGCCGCGCCCGATTCGCGCACCTGATCGAGACGCGTCACCAATTCTTCGATGGACGCGTCGGTGAGGTTCATCCCGTTCACCCGCGTGCCGCCGGAGCCGCTTGTGAGTGCGACACGCACACGGGTCGGGGGAAGGTCCAACTGAAACGGGTCGTCGGGCGCCTGCTGCTGATCGAGCGTGTTGCCCTGCGCCTGTGGGGGTTCTTCCTCGACCTTGGCGCCGAGGAACCACTCGGGTCCGAGGAGCGACGAGCCGGCCATGAAGAAGATCAGGATGACCATGACGACATCCACCATGGGCGTCATGTTCGGGCCGAAGTTGCTCGACGCGATCGTCGATGCGGTGCGCAATCGCATGTTCGATTTCACGACCCGCCCCCTTCCGCGGGTCGGGCCGCGGCGAGACGGACATCAGACACCCCGGCGCGCGAACACGCGTCCATCGCACGCTCGATCCAGCGGTACGGCGCATCGCCCGGCGCGCGGAGTTCGACGGTGAGATCGGGCGTGCGCGTCGCGCGGTCGCGCAGGTCGCGCTCCATCTGTTCGAGGTCGAGATCCTGCCCGTTCACAACGATGCGAGGCTCAAACCCCCCATCGCGAACAAGGTTGATGACGAAACTGTCCTGCGGTCGCTCGCTCTCGCCCGTCATCGCCTCGGGCAGGTCCATCGCCAGCCGCTGGCTCTCGGCGAGCTGCCCGACGATGAGGAAGAAGATGATCATGCACAGGACGACATCGATGAGCGGCGTCGCGTTGACCGCCGCGCTCGTCTCCGTCCTGCGCTGGAGTGATCTCGCCTTCATCGAGTGTTTACGGCTTCGGCGCGTTCTGCTGTGTCATGTCCAGCGCGTCGTCCGGGAGCGATTCGACGATCTGCCCGGCGATGACCATCGCGCGGGTGCAGACGCGGTCGATCACCGTGCGGAAGTAGCCGTACGCCAGGAGCGCCGGGATCGCGAGCATGAGCCCGAGGAACGTGTGGAAGAGCGCTTTGGAGATGCCCAGCGAGAGTTCGCCCGGCCCCGCTTTGCCGCCCGTCTCGCCGAGCGCGGCGAACGCGATGATCATGCCGTAGACGGTGCCGACCAGCCCGAGCAGCGGGCCGAGGTGACCGATGACATTGAGCATCTCGATGCGCCGGAACCATTTTGACGCTTCATCGCCCGCGGCGAGTTCGGCGTTCTCGCGTGCGCCGGTTCGCCCGGTCGCGACGGGCTGGAGGGCGGCGTTGACCACGCGACCGACGAACGAGGTGTCTTTCGCGGCGTCGCGCTTGAGCCCCGTCCAGTCCATCCGCTTGGCCCGGCCGCGCAGCGCTTCAACGCTGGAACTCGGGAGGATCACGCTCTCGCGAACCTCGATGAAACTGCGGATGATGATGGCCACCGTCACGAGCGAGCCGAGCATGATGAGCACGGTGAAGACATCGAATGACTCCCAGAACAGGCCCATCACGCCTGGGGGCAAGGGTTCCTCGGTCGCGTCCTGCGCGAGCGCGGCCTGGGAGGTGAGCGTCAACGCCAAGAGCGCAGCGCGCTCAGCCGTGGTTCGTGAGATCATCGTCGGTCAGGGGCCTCGAGACGACATACCGACCGCCCAGCCAACGACCGAGGTCGATCATGCGGCAGCGCGGCGAGCAGAAGGGAAACGCGTCGGACGACGGCGCGACGGGTCGGCCGCAGATCGAGCACGCGTTGGCGGAATCCGCCTCGGGCGTCTCGTCGTGGCGACGGGCGTCGGTCTCGTTCGTCTGCTGCGACATTCGCAAGAGTCTAGAGGGAATCGACGCGAGCCGCCCAGTCGGTTTCGGCGGCCCAGGTCATGCGGATCGACCGCATCTCCCCGCCCGCGTGCTCGATCAGTACGGTCAGGGCATTGCCACCGAGCGATTCGCCCAGCCGCGATGCCCATTCGACGATGGTGACAGCGCCGCCCTGGATCGCGCGGTCCAGACCCAGCCCATCCAGTTCGTCCACCGTGCGGACCCGATAGGCGTCCACATGGATCAGCGCCGGAGCGGCGGGGTTGGTGGCGTACTCGTGGGCGAGCACATAGGTGGGGCTGGAGACGAGTCGCTCGTCATGGCCGAGCCCTCGGACGACGCCGCGCACGAATCGCGTTTTGCCGGCGCCGAGGTCCCCTTCGAGCGCGACGACATCGCCCGGGCGGAGGATCGCTCCGAGCCGCTCGCCCAGGGCGATGGTGGCGGCCTCAGACGCGGATTCGAACTCGCGGAGAGATTTCCCGCTCATGCGCCGTGGTCCCAGCCGAGCGAAGCGCCATCCAGTCGTTCGCCTGACGGAGCGATGACCTCGCAGATCGGGCTCGACGCGTCGCGCTTCAGCACCGTGCCCACGCGTGTGATCGGCTCACCGGTCAACGCGCACGACGCGCCCGGGTCGCGGCTCGCGGTGAACAGCAGGGTGTAGTCCTCGCCCTCTGCGAGAGCGGCCATCCACTCGGTTGCGTCGTGGAGCGGGAGCGACTCGGCACGCAGTTCGAGACGGACTCCGGACGCCTCCGCGATACGCGCGGCGTCGCGGCCCACACCATCGGAAACATCCAGCATCGCGTGCAGATCGGCGCCGAGCGAGTCGCAGAGCCAGCGGGCTTCGTTGAGTTGCGGCGTGAATGTCAGGTGACGCCCGGAGCGGAACGAGTCGCCGATGCGCCCGACGATGTACACACCGTCGCCGGCTTGCGCCCCCGCACGCGTCACCGCGCCGCGGGTTGGATGCGGCGTGCCGAGCACCGTGCATGTCAGAACGGTCGGACCGGCGGTGCGCGCGATGTCCCCCCCCACGAGCGGACAGCCGAAATCAGCAGCCCAGCGATGCATCGCGTCGAAGAGTTCGTTCTCGTTTCCGAACATGTCGTTCAAAGCGCCGGTGGCAAGGGCGACGAGCGGCGCCCCGCCCATCGCGGCGATGTCCGAGACGCTGCGCGCCACGCACTTGCGCGCGATCAGGTCGAGCGGCGTTTCGGGGGTGTAATGGCGGCCCTCGACGAGTTGATCGACCGTGAGCAGCAGCGAGCCGTCTCGCACGCGGATCGAGGCGCAGTCGTCGCCCGGCCCGATGTCGAGGACATCCCCCATCGAGGCGCCGAGCGACGCGGACCTCGCGTAGATGTGCCGCAGGAGTTCTGACTCGGGCGTGGTCATGCTTCCGCCCTCGCGTTTCGACCGGGGCGACTGAGCAAGGGCATGAGCAGGTCGGCGTGCCGCGACGCAGCGCCGCGGTTCGTGCGGACACATTCGAGCGCAGCGGCGCCCATGCGGGTTCGCTCGGGCTCGCTCTCGACGAGTTCCCGGAGCGTGCGTGCGAGCGCATCCTTCTCGACCACACGCAGCGCGCCGGCGCGTTCCAGCGCGCGCACGCTCTGGGTGAAATCGCCGAAGCGCGGGCCGATGACGAGCGGCTTTCCGAGAGCCGCGGGCTCCATCGGGTCGGAGCCGTGCAGGTCGCCGAACGAGCGGCCGATGACGACGACATCCGCCATCGCGTAGGCGCGGCGGAGTTCGCCGATGGTGTCGAGCACGAAACGACCAGTCGGGCTGCCCGGCTCGTTGCGCGACCAGACGGCGCAGCCGGGCAGATCGTCGACCGCCGGCGCGAACCACTCCGGCCGGCGCGGTGCGCACAGGAGTTGCGCTCCCTCGGGAGTTGCGTCACGGAGCAGGGCGTGCTCCTCGGGCGCGGTGCTGCCCGCGACGATCAGCGGACGCGATCGATCGACGCCCAGCCGGTCTGCCAGCGCGTCAACACCGGGAACCTCGGAGCCTACTTCGACGCTGTCCCACTTCATCGATCCGGCGACGACAAGACGGTCGGAAGGCACGCCCATGGCCGCGAACCGCTCGGCGTACTCCTCGTCCTGCACTGCGCACAGCGCCAACGATCCGAACGAGCGTGCGAGGAGCGGGCGGGCCCTGCGGTAACCCTTGAACGATCGGGCGCTGAGTCGACCGTTCACGATCGCGAGCGGGACCTGTCGACGCGCACACTCCTGCGCGAAGTTGGGCCACAGTTCGAGTTCGGTCAGGGCGACGGCGTCGGGTCTGATCGCGTCGAGGAAGCGTCGGACGCACCGCGAAAAGTCGAGCGGAAAACGCACGACGGGGGCGATGCTTTCGTACAGGGTGCGGGCGCGCTGCATGCCCGTATCGGTCGTGACCGAGACGATGACCTCGACGCCGCGGTCGGCCACGAGCGTGCGCACGAGCGGAGCGATGAGATTGGTTTCCCCGACCGAGACGGCGTGGATCAGCAGGCGCGGCCGGGTCGCGCCAGCAAGGGTGTCGGTATGGCCGAGCCGCTCACGCAGACCGCTCCTGCGCTTGCGCAGCAGCGCCGGCGCGAACGCCGGGAGCGCCAAGGTGTACGCGATATCGAGCGGCAGGCCCACGCGTCAAGGGTACGCGTTCCCGCGTCGAACGCGCGGGTCACCCGCCCGAAACGACGACATCGTCGAACCGGTCGACCTCGGAGGTGCCGGGCATAGGCGTTGTCGGAGTGGTGGTCGTGTCGAGCGTGACATAGCCGACATGCTTGCCGGGAGTTCCGGTGCCCTCGCTGGTGCCGGGGTCCTGCCGCTTCCCGAAATACACCTTGTCGGGCCCGGCGGACATGACGATCACATCGCCCCGGAAGGCTTCGGGGCGGGCGAAGTCGCTCGCGTCCGCCGCGCCGGGGAGATCGTCGCTCATGTCGCCGTCGGCGGAGGCGAACCCGGGATTGCCGACAATCGCCGCCAGGGAGAGCAGGACATTGCCCGCCTGCGCCTCGGTTCCCCCGCCCAGCAGGCTGGGGTTGCGGACATTCATTTCCTGCCGCTGGTTGCTGGCGCTCATGCCCAGCCGGGACGCGCTGAGGTATCCCGCGTTGGTGGCCCAGTAGAACGACGCGTTCGTGGTGTCGCCGTAGTTCAACGCGGCGACCTGATAGGTGTCGGCGGTGTTCGTCCGTTTGGCGGTCAGGTTCCGCTTCCACACGATCATGGGCATGCCGAAGGGGTCGACGAGGTCGATGTAATTGCTGGCTTCGTCGCGGGTGAACTCGGGCGATTCGGCGCCGGCGCCGCCCTCGTGATCCGATTGCCCCGCGATCGCGAAGAGCGAATCGGAGTCCATCTTGAGATAGCCGGTCGCCGCTGCGCTCTTCGCGGAGTCCTGGCTGATCATCACATCTTCGTTCATGTCCTGATTCGGTCCGACCTGATAGACCCTCTCAGCCGCGCTGAAGGTCCCGTTGGGAACGATGCCGCCGGCCAGTTCGAGCAGCACATTCTCGGTCTCGGTGAAACCCGGCTGCCCGGCGCCTGCCGCCAGATTCGACCAGTTGTTCGAACTCGCCATCTGCGCGACATTGAAGTAGCCGGGAAGCCTGCGCTTGTCCGCCTTGAACGCGGCCATGGCGTTGACGAGTTGCGAGCCCATCGCCTGCGCCTGCGTCTTCCGCGCCGCGGTGCGGACCGCGCCGAGCGTCGGCACGAGGATGCCGACGAGCAGCACAATGATGCTGACAACGACGAGCAGTTCGATGAGCGAGAAGCCGGAAAGTCGGCTGGAAGCGGCTGGGCGCGTGCGCGGCATGCACGGGTCTCCGATCGGGTTGGGCGCGCGGCGGAAAACTCCCGGCCGGGCGCAACAAACGGCGCAATCACATCCGGGAGGCATCCCGCCCGGCATGGTCCCATTCGGCACGACCCCCGCCCCGGTTCCCCCAAAGCGGGGAAAGCGGCGGGCATGGCCTCTGAGAACCGCCTCAGTGTAGCGGAGGCGAGTCCGGGACGAGAACGCGCAGGCGTCCGTTCACCTTCGTCCACGGCGTCGGGGCTTGCTCCGCGGCAGGACGAGCGCGAGCGTCAGACCGGCCATGAACGCTGCGCCGAGCACGGTCACCGGGCGGGAGGCGATGCGCCGCCCGAGCGCCCGATCTGCGTGCCGCCCCCACTCGACGATGGCCGCCTTGGCTTCGTCGAGGGTCAGCGGTTCCGGTCGGCCGTGGCCCATGCCGCGCCTCCTGCGAGCGCCATCGTCGCGAGCCCGGTGATGAACGCCGCTCCGGCCGCGCCGGTCTGGGGCTCGAGCACGAGGAAGAGCCCGCCCAGCGTGAACATGACTCCGAGCAGGAACACAAGCCCGAGGACGATGAGGGTCGCGAAGCGGGACGCCACGCGGGTCGCGTTGCGCCGCACGCTCCGCCCCTCGGCCTCGACGAGGTTCGTGAGCGCGAGCCCGAGTGTGATCAGCCGTCCCACGAGTTACCTCCGATCGATGAGTTTGCCGATCACGACGCCCACGCCCAGCGCGATCATCACCGACGCGAGCGGGTGCTCCTCGATGCGTCGTTCCACATCGTGCTTCGCGGCGGCGCCGCGGTCCTTCGTGGTGTCCCACGCGTCGCCCAGTTGTTCGAGCCGCTTGCGCGCCTCGGCGCGGGCCGCCTCGCTCGCGGATTCTGCGGTGTTGCGGCTCGCGGCGAGCGCGTCCTTGCCGAGTTTCGAGATGTCTTCGCGGAGCGTCTTGAGATCGGCCTTGAGTTGATCGATCTCGGCCCGTTCGTTGGCGCTTGGTTTCACGGCGGTGTCAGCCATGGTGCACACTTCCTTTCCTGAAGTTCAATGTTGGCGCAGGTGCGCAGAAGGGTAAAAAGAACGAACCCCGGATGACTATGGAATCATCCGGGGCTCGGATTGCCTGGCGGTGAACGCGTCATGAAAGACGCTTCAGAATCACTCGCAGGTCGTGCCGAAGTTGCTCAGGACAAGGTTCAGGTCGGTGAAGTTGACCACCTCATCGCCGTTCACATCGCCGGCGATGCCCGGGCCGGCCTGCCCGAAGGTCGAGAGCACGGTGTTCAGATCCGTGAAATTGACCGTGTTGTCGCCGTTGGTGTCGCCCGTGCACGCCGCGGGGCCTTCAACCTCATAATCGGCCGGCCCGTGCATGAGCAGCCCGCCCGACGCTTCGAGCAGCGTGATCGACGCTGTGTCGGCCTGCGTCGCGATGAATGCCGTGGTCGAGGTCCACAGACCCGCGTTGACGGCGACACCCGCGCGCGTCGCAGCCTGAGTATTGGCGACCCCGTCGACACTCCACATCAGGTGGTCGACCATCGAGTCGGGATTCGCGAACCCGATCGGGGGCGAGTAGAAGGACAGGCCGTACGGAGTATCCGGCGCGAACCCCGGCGCGAAATTGCCGATGCTCGAGGCGTTGCGCCGCAACGGATCTCCCATGGGCGCGTCGTTGTTCAGGTAGACGAACAGCGATTCGCCCGGCTGGAGGGTCAGACCGTTCAGCGCGGCGCCGGGCGTGTAGACCCGGACCTGGATCGAACTGCTCGTGCAGAATCGGAATCCGTTGAGGGGCTGGGCTGCGTCGCCGAAGTTGTGCACCTCGAAAACGCCGTTCGCGAAGTCCACCGACTGAAACTGGATGTCACGCGGGGCGGCCGACACGACCGAAGCCCCGCCGATCGCCATCAGCGCACACACCGACACAATTCGATTGGTCATTGGTCCTCTTCTCCCTTGGTTCGAGGCAACGCGCGCGAGAACCGCGCTCTCGCGACCTTCACACAATGGAAGATTCGAGGCAATCCTTCCGCTCGATTTTCAGATTCCGTCAATCAGGCGTGAATCATGCGGCCTTCGCTCGCCAGGGCCGCCTCGTGGACCGCTTCGTGGAGGGTCGGGTGGGCGTGCATCGTGACGATGAGTTCCTCGCTGGTCGCCTCGAGACGGCGCGCAAGGTTCAACTCCGCGATGAGTTCCGTCGCTTGCGAGCCGAGGATGTGGGCGCCGAGGATCTCACCCCGGGGCAAACCCCGGATGATCTTCACGAGGCCCTTGTTCTCGGCGGCGGCGATCGCCTTGCCGTGCGAATTCATGTTGTACACGCCGACCTCGTAGTCCTTGCCCTTCTCGAGGCCGTTCTCCTTGAGGGCGCGCTCGGTGAACCCGACGCTCGCGACCTGCGGGTGGCAATAGGTGCACCCGGGGATGACCGAATAGTCGATCGGGATCGGGTCGTGCCCGGCGAGACGCTCGACGCAGGTGACCGCCTCTTCCATCGCGACATGCGCGAGCCACGGCGGGCCGATGACATCGCCCACGGCGTAGATGCCCTCGAGGTTCGTCTGATAGTTCAGGGGCTTGGCGGGCTCGAGCGAGTTGGCCACATAGTCGGTCTTGATGTGGTCACGCTCCGTCTTAAGCCCGAGCTTGTCGTCGAAGAGGCCGTCGTAGCGCCCCTTCACGCCGATCGCGAGGAGGACCTTGTCCGCTTCGAGGACTTCCTTCTTGCTCTCGTCGGCCTTGCCGTCCTTGAACGGCGCGACCGTGACCTTCACGCCGCTGCCGGTCTTCTCGATCGCCATCGTGGTCGTCGAGGTGAGCATCTTCATGCCCGCCTTCTTGTAGATCTTCTCCAGGGCGTTCGAGATCTCCTCGTCCTCCACGGGGAGGATGCGCGGCAGCATCTCGACCACGGTCACTTCCGTGCCGTAGGTGTGGTAGAAGTACGCGAACTCCATGCCGATGGCGCCGGCGCCGACGACGATGAGTTTCTTCGGCTTGCTCTTGAGCGTCATCGCTTCTCGGGCGCCGATGATCTTGTCGCCGTCGATCTTCGCGAAGGGCAGTTCACGCGCCACCGATCCGGTCGCGACGAGCACATTGGTCGCCGTGATGGTGTCGCGGGCCTTGGGATCGATCGTGGCGGGCGCGGTGGTCAGTTCCTCCTGCACCTTGGCGTCGTGGATCTCGACCTTGCAGGGCTGGTTGCCCTTGCGCGGGGCGACGATCTTCGCGTTGCCCACGATGTGGTCGATCTTGTTCTTCTTGAGGAGGAACTCGACGCCCTTGTTCAGTTTGCCCGCGACATCGCGGGAGCGGCCGATGACCTTGTCCCACTTGACATCCACGCCCTTGAACTCGAGGCCCCAGAAGTCGGCCTCCATGACCTTCTCGTAGAGTTCGGCGTTGGCGAGGAGCGACTTGCTGGGGATGCACCCCCAGTTGAGGCAGACGCCGCCGAGTTTGGCGCGCTCGACGCAGGCGACCTTCATGCCGAGTTGAGCGGCGCGGATGGCGCCGACATACCCGGCGGGGCCGCCGCCGATGACGATCAGGTCGTAGTGCTTGCCGGTTTCAGCCACGCTCGGTCATCCTTCCTGAGGGGAGAGGGAGGGTCTGGACGAAAGGGCGGGATTGTAGCGGGGACAAACTTCCCGACCGCCCGGAGTGGGA